>VAXH01000091.1 GCA_005883955.1 Actinomycetota bacterium
CCGCGCGCGCAGCGCGCGACGCCCGTCGCGCCCTCCGGAGCCTGGCGGAGGCGTCGCTTGCGATGCCGACCCGGAGGCGTGGCGGCTTGGCCGGCACGCCGTCTAATTCCGGTATCAGTGAGCTGTGATGATCACGAATCTCCCATCTGGCCACGTGGAGACGGTCGCATGAGCAAGCGCGTCCTGCTTGCGGCGCCGCGCTCGTTTTGCGCGGGCGTCGACCGCGCGATCGAGATCGTCGAGCGGCTGCTCGAGCAGTACGGGCCTCCTGTGTACGTCCGCCACCAGATCGTCCACAACGAACACGTCGTCCGCCGGCTCGAGGCGCTCGGCGCGGTCTTCGTCGAGCACGAGGACGAGATCCCGCGCGGCGAGATCTGCGTACTCTCGGCGCACGGGGTCGCCCCGGCGGTCAAGGAGAACGCCGAGCGCCGCGGCCTTCGGGTCGTCGACGCGGTCTGCCCGCTCGTCTCGAAGGTCCACGCGGAGGCGCGACGCTACGCCGACAGCGGCCACGTCGTCGCGCTGGTCGGGCACGCCGACCACGTCGAGGTGATCGGCACCCGCGGCGAGCGGCCGGATTCTACGGTCGTGATCGAGTCGGCCGAGGACGCGGAGAGGCTCGATCCCAGCGGCAAACCGATCGCGGTCATCACGCAGACCACGCTCTCGCTCGACGACGTCGCCTCGACCGTGGACGCGCTCGCAGCGCGGTTCGGGGACCTGAAGCGTCCCGATGCGGACGACATCTGTTACGCGACCCAGAACCGCCAAGACGCGGTCAAGGAGATGGTCGCGCAGGGCGCGACGCTGATCCTCGTGATCGGCTCGGACACGAGTTCGAACGCGCAGCGGCTCGTCGAGGTCGCCCGCCTGCAAGGCGCCGCGGCGACGCTGATCGACGGCGAGCGCGATCTGGAGCATGCCCTCCTCGACGGCCACGACATAGTCGGGCTGACCGCAGGCGCTTCGACGCCCGAAGAACTCGTCCAGGCAGTCGTCGCGCGCCTCGCCGCGGTCGGCTACGGCGAGCTCGCCGAGGTCGAGGTCGCACGCGAGGACGTCCACTTCCGCCTGCCGCGGGAGGTGGTTGCGACATGACCTCTGTTGAAATTCCCTATTCGATCGCTTGCGCGCTGCCGTCGCTGACCGTGATCGACATCACGAACGACGTCTCGCACGAGCTTGCGCGCAACGGCCACACGGATGGGATCGCGTACATCTCGCCCGCCGACGAGACCGGGATCGTTCGCGTCAACGAGCGAGAGACGGGGTTCTTCGAGGACCTCGAGGACCTGCTCGAGCGCCTCGTGCCGCTCGACGTCGCCGACCGCGAGCGGCTCGTTCGCTTCCTGATCGGCCCGCGGACCGAGCAGATCCCGTTTCGAGACGCTGAGCTGTGCCTCGGCACCTGGCAGCGGGTGCTGCTGCTGGGTTTCGACGGGTCTTCCCCAGGGGGTTGGACCTTGACCGCGGTCGGCTAGCCCGTGGCGGAACCTCCCTGCGCCTCAACATCCCCTCGACTGGTCCGCCGACGCGGACGGGCCGCTACGGCGGCCGGATGCTGACCGTCCGTAGGCTGACCTTCTCCCACCGGGGTATCCCGCAGTACCATCTCGACATGGAGCGGGCGCGTCGACACCAGCGCCTTCTGTCCGGGCTTGCCTTCGGCCTGCTCGCGCTGATCGCCGAGCTCGTGGGCCGGAGCCTCACCTATAGGCTCGACGTCGGCCGGCACGTCTCTTCGCCGGGATACGCGAGCGCGACCTACTACCCCTTCCTGCTCGCGGCGGTCAAGATCGGGATCGCGCTACTGCTCGCCAGGCTCGCCTGGCGCTTCGCACGCGCCCACGCCGCAGCGCAGGCGGCCCGCCGGTTGCTCGCCGCCGTTGGCTCGCGTCCTTCTCGCGCGCCGCGAGTTCGCGTCGTCCTCTCGCCGCGGCTGTGGCTCGCATCGTTCCTCGTCACCGCGCTCTTCTACCTCGTCCAGACGGACGCCGAAAGGCTTTCGACCGGGCGCTGGCCGCTGCTTTCTCCCTGGCTGCACACCTCAGCGCTGCCGGTCTTCGCGGTACTGGCTGTGCTCGTCGCGGTTCTCTGGGGCGCCGTTGCCGGCTGGCTCGCCGATTACGAGCGGTTCGCCGCGGCAACCGTCGCCGACGCGCACCGCGCCGTCCGCGCGTCGCAGGCTGCTCCGGTTCGCCGAGCCACCGACGCGCGCCCGCCGCGCCGACTCTTCGGCCTCGCATTCGAGAGCCGACCGCCTCCCCTGCCCGCATAAGCCCGCGCGCAAGCCGCTCGCGGGCCGTCGTGATGTCGACCTCGCGGGAGGAAAATGGAGTCTCATTTCGCAACCGAGGCGGTCGCGCACCTGCGGCGAAGAACGCTGCGCGCCGCGGCCGTCAACCTGATTGGCCCTACGACGATGCTCGGGGGTGTCGCCTGGGCCTTTCTCCAGCCTTACCGGCTGACGTTCCTGCATCCCCACGACCAGGGGTTCTGGTGGCTGTTTTCCGAGCCCCCGCTCTATGTCGTCCTGGTCGGGCTCGGCTTTGCCGTCCTCCTCGCTCCGGCCCTGATCCAGGACCTAGAAGAGGTAGGGGATGCTCCCGAAAGCTGAGTTCGTCCACTGGTGGTTCGCCACCGGCTTCCTGATCATCGGGCTGCTGCTGTTCGCCGAAGCTCTGGTCGGGGAGGCCGTCTGGCGGCGACGACCGTGGCGCGCCTATCTCTGGCCGTCGTTTCTGTTCGGAATGGGTGTGCTGATGTGGCCGGTGATGGTCTTCTACACCAACTCGACGATCCACATGCTCGCCCACGGCTCCTGGGCTCAGGCGATGATGCTGGCGGGGGCGGCCGAGCTCGGGCTCGCCCGCGGGAAGCTCCACAGCCCGTACTGGTCAATGACGACGGCGGGGGCTTTCCTTGTCTCGGCGGCGGCGATCCTCCTCCACGAGCAGAACGGCTGGTTCTACGCCCGGGCCGCGTTTCTCCACCATGCGATCGGCTGGACGTTCGTGGTCGGCGCGGCCTTCCCGCTCGCCCGCATCTTCAGGCCCGGTTCGGTCGCGGTTCGCACCGGGCTCGCGCTCGTGTTCGTCGTCACGGCGGTCTTCCTCTACTCCGACCGAGACGTCGCGCCGGTCTTCGGCCACCTCTCACCGCTCGCGGGAGCCCCGCACCGATGAGACGCCTCGCCGTCGTCGTGCTCGCAGCGCTGGCGTTTCCGGCTTCTGCCTTCGCGCACGCGAACCTCGACTCGACGTCGCCGAAGTACCGGCAGCGGCTCCAGTCCGCCCCGCGGGCCGTCGTCCTGCACTTCGACCAATCGGTCCAGGCGCAACCGAACGCGATCGTCGTCAAGAACGAGTTCGGCAAGACGCTGTCCACCACGGCGAGCGCGCACGGAGAAACGGTCCGCGTTCCGCTCAGGCGGCTGCCGCGCGGTCCCTACACGGTGCGCTGGCACGTGCTCTCCGAGGACGGCCACGTCGTCTCGGGCGTCTTCACGTTCGGCGTCCGGGCCAAGGCTCCACCGCCGACCGAGGCCTACGGATCCTCGGGTCCAACGACGACCGAACACATCGTGCGGTGGGCGTACTTCCTCTCGCTCGCGCTGGTGCTCGGCGGACTCGGCTTCAGGCTGCTGCTCGGGCGCGACGAACTGCCGCCGGCCGCAGAGCGGCGCTTCTACTGGATCGTGGGCATCGGCGTCGTCGCGACGCTCGAGGTCGGGATCGCGGCCTTCATCCTCCGAGCGGAGGACGCCCTGCAGCTGCCCTTCGTGCGCCTGCTCTACGGCGATCTCTCGTCGATTTCCGGCGGTACCCGTTTCGGCGAGGCGTTCATCGCGATGACGCTCGGCTACGCGCTCGTCGCGGCATTCGTCTTCCTGGCCTGGCTGACCGATCGCCGCTTCCTGCTCTGGCCTGCGCTTCTGCTTGGGATCGGCTTCGCCTCGGGTCTCTCGCTCTCCGGCCATTCCGCCGTCGACCCCGGTTCGTCCTGGCGCTCGGAGGTCGCGGACTGGGCGCACTTGTCGGCCGCGGCGCTCTGGATCGGCGGGCTCGTGCAGCTCGCCTTCGTCGTCTGGCCGAAGGCTCCGGCGCTGCGGCGTACCGCCTTCCTGCGCTTCTCGCGAATGGCGTCGGGATTGATCGCGATCGTTCTCGGCGCAGGCGTCTACCTGAGCATCGTCCGGCTGCCCCAGCTGAGCGACCTTTGGACGGCGGGCTACGGGCGCGTGCTGCTCGTCAAGCTCGGTCTCGTCGGGCTGGCGCTGACCTGGGGCGCCGTCCATCACTTCGTCGCACGGCCGGCGATCGAAAGGGGGACTGACGGGCCGATCCTCTCGCGGCTGCCGCGCAGCCTCGCCGGCGAGAGCGCGGTCGGGATGGCGATCCTGCTCGCCGCGGCCGTGCTCGTCGATTCGAAACCACCTCCGCGCCCCGCGCCCGTCGCGCCCGTCGCGGCGCGAGTGGGACGCTAGTGGCCGTGCAGCCGCTCGAGATTTATCGCGACCGCTTTCCGATCCTCGAGCACACGAGCTACCTGATCAATCACTCGCTGGGCGCAATGCCCGTCGGCGCCGAGGAGGGCTTGCTCCGGTACGCGCGCGAGTGGCGGGAGCGCGGCGTGCGCGCGTGGGCGGAGGGCTGGTGGGAGACCTCGACCGCCATCGGAGACCAGCTAGGCCGGATCATCGGCGCGGCCTTGGGGACGATGGCGATGCACCAGAACGTGGCCGTCGCGCAGGCCATCGTGCTCTCGTGCTTCGAGTTCGAGGCCCCTCGGAACCGGATCGTCTACGGCGAGGGCGAGTTTCCCTCGGTTCGCTACCTCTACCAGGCCCAGCGGCGGCGGGGCGCCGACGTCCAGATCTTCGCGGACGGTGCCGCCGTGCTGGATGCGATCGACGAACGGACGTTGCTAGTCCCGCTCAGCCACGTCCTCTTCAAGACCGGAGAGATCCAGGACGTCGAGGCTATCATCCGGCGGGCGCGCGAGGCCGGAGCCCTGGTCGTGCTCGACGCGTACCAGTCGGCAGGCTCGGTTCCGCTCGACGTGACCTCGCTCGGCGTCGATTTCGCCGTCGGCGGCAGCGTCAAGTGGCTCTGCGGCGGGCCAGGTGCCGGCTGGCTGTATGTGCGCCCGGATCTCGCCGAGCGGCTCGAGCCGACCTTCACCGGTTGGCAGGCGCATGCGCGCCCGTTCGCGTTCGAGCCCGAGCAGGACTACGCCGAGGGCGCGGCCCGGTTCCTGACCGGAACCCCGAACGTGCCGGCGCTCTACGCGGCGACCGCGGGCTACGAGCTGATCGAGGAGGTCGGAGTCGAGCGGATCCGCGAGCGCTCGATGCAGCAGACGGCGCTGCTCGTGGAGCTGCTCGAGGCAGCCGGCTTCGAGATCCTGAGCCCGCGCGACCCTGACCGACGCGGCGGCACCGTCACAGTCCGCACACCCGAGGCCGAGGCCGTCCACCGCGAGCTCGGCGCGCGCGAGATCATCTGCGATTTCCGCCCCGATGCTGGCATTCGCCTCGGTCCGCATTTCTTCAACACAGACGACGAACTCCATTTCGCGGCCGCCCAGATCGCCGAGATCGTGGAGAGCGGAGCCTACGAGCGCCATCTCGACGAGGCTGCGCGCTAAGGCTAGGCTCTCGCAAAACCTTTAGGAGGAGGGCAGACCGATGGCGTTGCAAATCGGAGATACGGCACCGGATTTCGAGGCCGAGACGACGGAGGGCAGGATCAAGTTCCACGACTGGATCGGCGACTCTTGGGCGGTTCTGTTCTCGCATCCCAAGGACTTCACCCCGGTCTGCACGACTGAGCTCGGCTACATGGCGAAGATCAAGCCCGAGTTCGATCGCAGAGGCGTGAAGATCGTCGGCCTCTCGGTCGATACGACGAGCGATCACGAAAAGTGGGCGAGCGACATCGAGGAGACCCAGGGTCAGGCGCCCAACTATCCGATCATCAGCGATGCCGATTTCAACCTCTCGAAGCTCTACGGGATGCTTCCTGCGGACACGTCGGGCGATCCGTCCGAGCGGACGCCCGCGGACAATCAGACGGTGCGCAACGTCTTCGTGATCGGCCCCGACAAGAAGATCAAGCTCATCCTCGTCTATCCGATGACGACGG
The DNA here is from genome assembly GCA_005883955.1 of Actinomycetota bacterium. Lineage (GTDB taxonomy): Bacteria > Actinomycetota > Thermoleophilia > Gaiellales > Gaiellaceae > 13-2-20CM-68-14. The sequence continues at coordinate 6,150 of VAXH01000091.1, forward strand.
GTCGCAATTTCGACGAGGTTCTGCGAGTGATCGATTCGCTCCAGCTCACCGCGAAGCACAAGGTCGCGACGCCGGTGAACTGGCAGCAGGGCGAGGACGTGATCATCGCCGGCTCGGTCTCAGACGACGAGGCGAAGGAGACGTACCCGGAGGGCTGGAAATCGCCGCGGCCCTATATCCGGATCGTGCCGCAGCCGCGCTAGTACTAGCCCAGAACCCAGACGTCGTCGCGGATGATCGGCACGGCGGCGCCTTCGCGGTCGATCCCGTCCACCGTCACCTCGGGCCCGCCGATCATCGCGTCCTGATGCACGGCCGAGAGGTTGAATCCGCGTGTCTCCTGCTCGGCGGCGCTCTCGGGGAGGTCGGGTACGGTGACCTGGTAGGCCTGCCCCCACGCCATGTGCGACGTGGCGTTCTCGTCCAGGAGGGTATCTCCGAAGACGAGGCCGCTCCGACCCACTGGGGACGATTCGTCCACGAGGGCGATCTCGCCGAGACGGGCCGCGCCCTCGTCGAAGGACATCTGCCCCCGCGCCGCGTCGGCGTTGGCGTCCGCCGCGACCTCGACGGCACGGCCGCCTTCGAATCGAATGCGCAGGCCCTCGACAAGAGCACCGTCGGTCAGCAGGACCGGCCTCGTCGCGCGGACCGTTCCCTCGACGCGGTTTCGGTCCGGGGTCGTGAACACTTCCTCAGTAGGGATGTTGACGAGTGGCTTGGCGCCGTTGTTGGCGGGGAAGCCCGCGTGCAGCCAGCGGTGGCCCCGGAGAAGGCCGACCTCGAGGTCGGTTCCCGGCCCCCGGAAGCGGAGCGCGTCGAACTTGCGTTCGTTGAGGAGGCGTGCCCGATCGCCGAGTTCGTCGACGTGTCGCTGCCAGGCTGCGACGGGATCGTGGGTGTCGAGACGGAGGATCGGCGCGAGCACCTGCCAGAGCCTGTCCACGTCGGGCTCGCCAAGGACACGCTCGGCCCAGCCGGGATTCGGCCCCGGAATGCACGTCCAGTTGACCTCGCGGCTCGCGATCAGCTCGTGGATCTCGGGAATCTGCGGCATGCGGTCGCGGCTGAGCCGGGCCGCGTCGAGGTGGTCGAAGACACTCGGGTTCGGGTCGCCGAAGATCGAGACCGAGCCCGCTCGTCGTTCGATCGCCTCTGTGATCGTGCGCCGAAACCAGTCCGGCACGAATTCCAGCGAGTCCTCGGGGGCATGCCGGATGCGCGAGGCCTTGGCGGGGCCATCCCAGTAGCAGACGCTGACGTAGCGGGCCCCGGCGCGGTAGGCGGCGTCCGTGACGGCCCGCGCGACGTCCGCCTGGACGGGGTCCCAGGCGAGCACGAAGACGTCCTGGCCCGGTTGGAGGTCCATCCCGACTCGAACGCTGAGCTCTGCCAGCCCTTCCAGGTACTCCCGCACCGGCAGGAAACTACTGGAGAAGCTCCAACAAGCGCCTCGCGTACTGCGGCGCGGTCGGCTCGTCCTCGTGCTTGAAGTAGCAGTAGACCCGAGTGCCGGACTCGAGCAACGGCCGGAAGCGTGCCGCCCAGCCGCGCAGCGCCTCATCGTCGTACGGCGGCTCGCGCAGGCGGAAGTAGCGAAACGGCCCATCGCCGTCGAACGCGTTCACGCGGACCGGCACGTCCGCGCCCGTCCACGAGTCGTGCCGGAAGTCGTACGCGACCTCGAGCTCAGGTGGCAGCGAGCCCTGTAGGAACGCGAGCAGCCCGTCGTCCCGGGCCCTCTGGACGACCACACGCAGCGGCCCGAGGCGGTCACCGAGCAGGCGGACGCGTTCCACGAACGTTCCGACGCGCTCGAGCCTGCCCAACGGCATCTTGACCGCGAAGCGGAAGCCGTCCGGCGTCTGCGCGGACCAGCGGAGGAACTGCTCCTCTGCCGGCAGGCGGTAGCCGGTCGTGTTCAGCTCGACTGTGTCGAATCGCTCGGCGTAGAACGGAAGGAACATCTTGGGGTCCGCTCGGGGCGGATAGAAGCCGTCCCGCCAAGACGAGTAGGAAAAGCCCGAGGTGCCGACATACGCCCCCGTTACACTCGCCGGCGTGGCGACCATGGCTGAAGTGTTAACCGAGAACACGATTCACGTCCTCGATCACGGCTTCGTCCGCCTGGACGACGCGATGGCGAGCGACCTCTCGGTCGTCAACGGCGCGCGCGTCAGCTTTGCGCGGCACAAGGCCGAGATGGACGAGTCCGACGAGGGTCTGATCCGTTTTCTGATGCGGGATCGTCACGGGACTCCCTTCGAACACAACGCCTTCCGCTTCCACGTCCGGGCCCCGCTGTTCGTCGCGCGCGAATGGTTCCGTCACCGGGTCGGCTCCTTCAACGAATTCTCGATGCGCTACGCGAAGGCGAGCGACGAGTTCTACGTTCCGGAGCCCGAGGACGTCCGCTCCCAGGTCGGTAAGCCGGGTGCATATTCGTTCGAGCCGGTCGAGCCGGAGCTCGCCGAGCAGACGCGCGACGAGCTCCAAGCCGTCTACGACGCCGCCTACGAGACCTACAACCGGCTCGTCGAGCAGGGCGTCGCCCGCGAGCTCGCGCGGCTCGTGATGCCGATGGGCGCCTACACCGAGTTCTACTGGACGGTCAACGCGCGCTCCCTGATGAACTTCGTCTCGCTGCGGGCGGCCGAGACCGCCCAGCGGGAGATCCGGCGCTACGCCGAGGCCTGTGAGCGTTTTCTCGCCGAGAGGATGCCGGTCACGCACTCGGCCTTCGTCGCCAACGGCCGAGTCGCGCCCTAAGAGCTCCTTTCATAATGGGGCCTCGTCGCCGGGGTGCGATGGTCGGTTCCTGGCAAGGACGCAGGGAGTGCCCGTCTCGGTTGATACGGGCACGACTGCGATACCAGGGCGGAGCCGGTGGCCGTCCAGCACGGCCCCGGCGGCACAGCGCTTCATTGTGAAAGGGGGCCTAGGTCGTCAGAACGACCGGCCCCGGCTCCGCGTGGCCAGGCAGCTGCTTCGTGACGATCCAACCGTCGCCGTTACGGAAGCTGTAGGGCACGGTCAGCCGCACCTTCACCGTTGACGGCCCGCCGCCCGCGAACGTTCCGCACGTCCACTTGTGCCCGCCGTGCGTGAGGTACATCTCGTAGTAGCCGTGCATCAGCTTCGGCAGCCCTTTCGCCTCGACGCGTAGAGGCCAGTTGCCCTGCGAGTCGCGCTTGCCGATCTCGATCTCGGCGGAGGCCGCCCGCCCGGAGGTGGAGTGCAGCGGCACCGAGTACTGGGCGGCGAAGCCGTTGTGCCGGAAGCCGGCGGCGTAACCGCCGACAAAGGCGACGAGCGCGATCGCCGCCGCGAGCGCGAGTGCGGCGCCCGTCCGCCGGCGCGGCAGCAGCTGGTAAGCGTTCTCGTTCAGGCGTCCAGGGCGGTTGCCGAGGCTCGGCTCCTCGAGCCCCGGCGGCAGCTCGGGGATCGGCCCGGCCGCGAGCAGCAAATCGTGGGCGCGGCGCAGCCGCTCCCGCTCCTCGGCGGGCGCGTCCTGGCCGACCAGCTCGTTGAAGTCCGGGTCGCGGGTCAATGCAGCTCCTCGAGAGCGTCTGCCAGTCGGCCCAGCGCACTCCGGGTGCGCGTCTTGACGGTGCCGAGCGGGATGTTCAGGAAGTCGGCGATCTCGGACTGCGAAAGACCGCTCCAGTAGGCAAGCTCGAGCAGAGGGCGCTCGTGCTCGGGCAGCTCTTGCATTGCTCGGTGCACCCGCCAGGTAACCCAGGAGCGCTCCGCCTCGTCGGGAGGGCCCGGGTCTGAAGACGCCTCATCGGGCACCTCAGCCGGCGTTTCAGACCGTGCCCGCGCCCGGTCGACGATCGCGTTCCGGGCCACCGCGTAGAGCCAGGGAGCGCCAGGCCCTCGCTCGGCCCGGTAGCTCGAGGCCGAACGCCAGATCGACGCAAACGTCTCCTGGGTCGCGTCCTCGGCGCGGCCGCGGTCGCCCAGACGGCGCAGGGCGAGCGCAAACACGGGCCGCACGAAGCGGCGGTAGAGGACGTCGAACGCCTCGCGGTCACCGTCGGCGATGCGCTGCAGCAACTCGCCGTCGCTGCACCGCTCGGCCGGGGCCAAGCGATCCTCGCGATGCGTCGGCTGGGCGGGGAGATCGAGAGCAAGCTCCATCTCCTTTTCTCTACGCGCGCTCATGCTGTCCGGATTGGAGCAGACGCCCGCCGTCGACGACGAGCGAGGTGCCCGTGACGAACCCCGCGCCGACAAGGAAGACGACGGCCTCCGCCACGTCGCCGGGAGATCCGACCCGGCCCAACAGCGTCTCGGCCGCACGGCGCTCCGCCTGTTCCGGTTCGACGGCGACTGGGCCGGGGGCGACTCCGCACACGCGGACCTCGGGCGCCAGCGCACGAGCGAAGACACGCGTGAGCATCGCCTGCGCGGCCTTGGCGGCGCAATGCGCAGCGAACGAGGGCCAGGGCTGGTAGGCGGCGACGTCTTCGATCATCACGACCGTCCCACCGGACTCACGCAGGTGCGGCGCGGCCGCCTGCGTGACGAAGAAGCTGCCCTTCGCCGTGGCGCCGAAGGCGAGGTCCCAATCGGCGCCGGTCAGCTCCAGAGCGCTCTTTGGGGCGAAGCCTTCGGCTGCGCCGTTGACGAGCAGGTCGAGGCCGCCCAGGTCGGACACGGCCCGTGCAACGAGTGCGCGGGCTTCTGCCGGCCGTGAAATGTTTCCGTCCGCCCGGCCGGCCGCGAGCACCGACCAACCGGCTGCTTCCAGCCGGGCCGCGATCGCCGAGCCGACCCGACCTGTGCCTCCCGTCACGAGAGCCCGCATCCGCCAGTCATAGCATGGCGTAATCTCGGCGCGGAAAGGGCATGCTTTAGCGGGGAGAGCGAAGAAGGAGGCTTCCGAAGATGAAGAAGCTGATCTCGATTTCGATCGTGGCGGCATTCTGCGCGGCCCCCGTCGCGGCCGCGCCGCCCACGCTGACCCTCAAGGCGGCGCCGACCGTTGCCGCCTACGGAGGCTCGACCACGCTTTCCGGCGTTCTCTCGACGCTGAAGAGCGGTCAGCACGTCGACATTCTGGGCCAAGACTGCGGCCAGGGCGCATTCAAGAAAGTCGCGACCGTCACGACGACGACCGGCGGGGCCTTCACCTACGCCGCCAAGCCGACCATGAAGACGAACTACCAGGCCAAGCAGAAGGCAGCGACGAGCCCGACCGCGGCGGTGCAAGTCACTCCGACGCTGACGCTGACCAGGCTTGCACAAGGCAAGTTCAACGTCTCGGTCACCGCGGCACAGACCTTCGTCGGCAAGTACGTCGTCTTCCAGAGGCTGCGGAAGTCGAAGTGGGTGAGCCTCAAACACGTCACTCTCGCCACGGTCGCCCACGGGACGAAACCGACCGAGGTCAGCTCGGCGACGTTCAGGATCAAGCTGCCGACGAGGCTGCGGGTTCGCGCGGTGTTCCCGGCCGCACAGGCCGCGACCTGCTACTTGCCTGCGAAGAGCAAGGTCATTCGCAGCTGACAACTCGAGCCGCCGGGGCGCGTTCGCCCCGGCGGCTCGTTTCAATCAGCCGGCGGCCGCGTGCTGCTTGCTGGTCGCCCGCGCATAGCGCTCGGCGACGGCCGGCCAGTTGACGACGTTCCACCATGCCTCGAGGTAGTCGGGGCGGCGGTTCTGGTACTTCAGGTAGTAGGAGTGCTCCCAGACGTCGATGCCGAGCAGCGGCTCGTCCGACTGCATGATCGGCGAGTCCTGGTTCGGCGTCGAGTAGACGGAAAGGCCCGTGCCGTCGTGAACGAGCCACGTCCAGCCTGAACCGAAGCGGTTGACGCCGCCGTCGTTGACGGCCTTCTTCAGCTCGTCGAGGCTGCCGAACACGTCGTCGATCGCCTCGGCGAGCGCGCCCTCCGGCTCGCCGCCGCCGTCTGGGCTCATGATCTCCCAGAAGAACGAGTGGTTCGCGTGGCCGCCGGCGTTGTTGCGGACGACTGTCCGCTTGTCATCAGGAAGCTCGTCGAGCAGCGTCAGCACATGCTCGACCGGCCTGTCGGCGTACTCGGTTCCCTCGAGCGCCCCGTTCGCCTTGTCCACGTAGGCCTGATGGTGCTTGTCGTGGTGCAGGTGCATCGTCTGCTCGTCGATGTACGGCTCGAGCGCCGCGTAGTCGTACGGCAGCGGAGGAACTTCGAATGGCATACGTCCTCCTCCTTCCTCTGGACTAGGACGAGGCTACCGCTTGAGAGCGTGCCGGGGAAGGCTATGCTCGCGCGCGTCCGGAAACGAAAGGAGCCGACGTGGCAACGCTCGCCTTCAACCACCAGGAGATCACCCCCCGGCAGCTGAAGCCCGAGCTGTTCGAACTCGACGGCATCTCGCGCGAGAGCGTCGAGGCGCACTACAAGCTCTACGAGGGCTACGTGAACAAGCGGAACGAGATCCTTGAGAAGCTCGGCTCCGTCGATCTCGGCGCGGCCAACCAGGTCTACTCCGAGCTTCGCGCGCTCAAGGTCGAGCTCTCGTTTGCGATCGGCGGGATCAAGAACCACGAGATCTACTTCGAGCACCTCGGCGGCGCCGGCGGTGCTCCGAGCGGGCGGATCGGCAGGTTGATCGAGCGTGACTTCGGCTCCGTGGAGGACTGGGCCCGCGATCTGAAGGCGAGCGGCATGGCGGGGCGAGGCTGGGCCTGGACCGCCTACGACTGGGACGAAGGCCGTCTCTTCAACTACGTCGGGGACGCGCAAAACACGTTCCCGATCTGGAACACGACCCCGCTCGTCGCGCTCGACGTCTATGAGCACGCCTATTTCCTCGATTTCCAGACGGACCGCGGCTCCTACATCGACGCCTTCTTCGCCAACCTCGACTGGGCCGTCGTCAACGACTGGGTCAACCGCTACCAGATCCAAGTCTGAGTTCTGAGGGCTAGCTGCCGAGCCACTCGCGCAGCTCGGTGTGGTGCGCAAGTGCTCGGCCGTCCTCCAGCTCGGCGCGGAGCTCTCCGACGGTGCCGAACCGCTCCGCGAGCACGTCGTGGTCGTGAATCGTCTCGAAGTTGAGCTGTCGCGAGAACAGGAAGTCGGCATCGTCGAGCGCGTAGGTCTCGAGCGTGCCGTGCAGAGCCAGGCGCACCGAGTCCTCGACGAACCGCGCGTGCGCGTGAGCCTGCTCGACGATATGGAGCTCGTCGGGACGCTTCAGCAGCCCGTAGACCGGAGCGCTCATCGAGCTCTCGACGATCTGGACGAGCTGCTCTGCGTTGACCGCATCCTGCGTGCCGACGTAGAGCGTCCCGCGGCCGCGCTGATTGTGAGTCGCGAGCGGCACGAGCTCGAGGATCCGGTCGATCTCCTCGCCGTCGAACCCGGCCGCCTCGAGCCGCTCGCGCGAGCTTTCGCGGACGAGCCCCTGCGCGCAGGGGCAGGCGTTCATTCCAGTGGCCTCGACGCCGACGACTCGCCGGGTGGCGCGCTCGGATGCGGCGGCGAGGCCGATCAGCGAGACGAGCTCCTGTGTCCGCAGGTCGGTCACCGGCGTCCGCCGCTCGAGCGGGTACTGCGCCACGATCTTTACCTCCGCGCGCAGTGCGCGCTGCCGCTCGACGATCTGGGCGGCGATGCGGGCGGCGAGCTGCTCGACGAGCAGTGCCTCCTCGATCACGACCTCCTCGATCGCCTCCTCGAACAGCTCGGGGAAGCGCGACATGTGGACGCCCTTCTGCTTCGGATCGAGGTCGACCGTGCAGTCGATGTCCGCGGCGATCAGCTTCTCGTTCTCGCCATATCGGATCCGGATCGCCTTCCGCACGCCGCTGACGCCCGCGCGCGAGAGCCCGATTCGCACGTCGGGCAGCGATGCCTGAAGATCCTGGAGAAAATGAACTCCCTCGCTCATCCCGAAGCAACCGTAGCGAAGTGACCAAAAAGTCCAACTTCCCGAGCCTTGTCTCCCTCGCCGCACACGATCTGCGGACGCCGTTGGCGACCGTCAGCGGTTTTGCCAAGACCCTGATCCGGACCGAGGCGCTCGAGGAGCCCGCCTCGCGCTACGTCGGGATCATCGAGGCGGCGGCGGAGCAGATGGTCGAGTTGCTCGACGAGCTCGGGCTTGCGGCGAGGATCGAGGCCGGCCGCTACCAGCCCAACCTTCAGGATGGCGACACCTTGACCCTCGCGCGGGAGGCCGCCGCGACGCTCGGAGAAGACCGAGTGCGAGTGGCGGGGGAGGGCGGGGCGATCCGCGTCGACGTCGAGGCGACCCAGCGAGCCGTTACCGCGCTGACGCAATGCGCTCTCCGCCACGGCGGGCTCGAGCTCGTGAACGTGACGGCGGCAGGCGCCGAGCTGACGGTCGCGCCGATCACGCCCGCCTCTGCTCCCGTCGTCCTCGGCGAAGACCTGCGTGATCTCGGCGCGGCGGTCGCGGTGCGGCTCGTGAATGCCCTCGGCGGTTCGGTCAGTGTCGAAGAAGAGACGCTGCACGTGTGCCTGCCCGAGTGATGCTGCTCAACGTCGGCGACTACGAGCGCGAGGCCGAACGCGCGCTCGACCCCGGCGCCTTCGGCTATTTCGCCGGCGGTTCGGGCGACGAGCTGACACTGCGCGAAAACCTCGAGGCGTTCTCGCGCTGGCAGCTTCGCCCGCGTGTGCTCGTGGACGTCAGCGAGGTCACGACCGCGACGACCGTACTCGGCCGTGAAGTCTCGCTGCCGGTGCTCGTGGCGCCGACGGCGTTCCAGCGGCTCGCGCATCCCGACGGCGAGGTGGCCACCGCACGCGCCGCGGCAGGCATGGAGACGGTCATGTGCCAGTCGACGCTCTCGAGCGTGACTCCAGGCGAGCTGGCGACCGCCGCTCCGGGGGCTCGTCTGTGGTTCCAGCTCTACTGGTCGAGCGTTCGCGGGTTCACGGCGGAGCTGCTCGCCTCCGTTGTTGAGGCCGGATTCGAGGCTCTCGTCTTCACCGTCGACTTCCCGGCAGCCGGTCGCCGAGAGCGCGATCTTCGAGCCGCCTTCGCCCTGCCGGAGGATCTCTCGATGCCCAACATTCCCGGCCCGCTCGCCCGGGAGGGCTTTCACGCCGCGCTCGGCAAGATCGTCGACACGACGCTGACCTGGCGCGACCTCGAATGGCTCCGCGAGACCTGCCCGCTGCCGCTGGTGCTGAAAGGGATTCTCTCGTCCGAAGACGCGTTGCTGGCGACCGAGCACGGCGCCGCCGGAGTGATCGTCTCCAACCACGGCGGCCGTCAGCTCGACGGCGTCTCGGCCTCGCTCGATGCCTTGCCGGAAGTGGTCGAATCGGTCGGTGAGCGCCTAGAGGTCTTGCTCGACGGCGGCGTCCGGCGGGGCACTGATGTTCTGAAGGCGCTTGCGCTCGGCGCCCGGGCCGTCCTCGTCGGCCGCCCGATCGTCTGGGGTCTGGCCGTCAACGGAGAAGACGGCGTTCGCGAGGTACTAGAGCTTTTGCGCGCCGAGACAGAGCTCGGCCTGACGCAGCTCGGCTGCCGCTCATCCGCCGAGGTGACCGGCGCGCACGTCAAAGGCAAGTAACAGTCTGTTGCAAAGTTCGACACGGCCCGAACCGGCAAACCGCCCGCGGCAAACGGTTCCTTGATGCGATTCGATCCAAGTAACAGACTGTTACTAAGTCCGCGGCGGTCGGGCCTGCGCACCCTGTGAACGGAGGAGTTCGGCCAGTTTCTCGTCGCCGTTCTCGCAGGCGACGTCGAGCGGCGTGAACCCTCCGCGCGCCGGCGCGTTCGGATCTGCTCCATGCTCGAGCAGGATCGCCGCGACCTCGTGCCGGCCGGCGGCCGCTGCGCTATTCAAAGGGTGCACGCCGAGGTCGTTGTCGGCGAAGGCGTTCGCGTCCGCTCCGTGCTCGACGAGCAGCCGAGCGGCTTGGGGCCCGTCGAAGAAGGCCGCGTAGTGGAGCGCGGTAAAGTCGTCGTCGGAACGCGCCTCCGCCAGGGTCGGATCAGCAGCCAGGAGCTCTCCCAGGCGAGCGACGTCTCCGAGCGACGCAGCCTCGAAGACGTCGAGCTCTGCGGTCTCCGCCGACCGGCGCGCCGCGTCGTCGTCGCCACGGTGAAGCGCCTGCATGATCTCGCTCATTTCAGGAGCTTGGAAAGGCGCCGGTCCTTGAGCACGCGGCCGCCGGTCTGACAGTCCGGGCAGTAGTAGACCGTGTGCTCCTCGTAGTCGACGCGGGCGATCGGCGCCCCGCAGGCGTAGCACGGTTCGCCGAGCTTCTTGTGGACGCGGTAGACGCGGTTGTCGGGGGCGCCGCGCTCGCGCAGCTCGAGGCCGCGCGAGAGCTCGCCGTCAATCGCGTCGGCGAGCCGGTCGACCTCCTCGGTCGTCAAGTCCCGGGACAGGGCGTACGGCGACAGCTTCGCGTGGTGGAGGATCTCGTTCGCCCAGGCGCGCCCGATCCCGGCGATCGCCCGCTGGTCGCGAAGCAGCGAATGCAGCCGTCGCGACTCCGATGCCAGGATCTCGCCGAGCGCGTCGGCACCGAGGCCGAGCGCCTCCGGGCCGAGGTGGGCGAGCTCCTCCTCGGCGGCCGCGGGGGTCAGCAGCCAAACGCCTGCGCGCTTCTTCGAGCCGGCTTCGGTCAGCACGAGCTCGGCGCCGCCCTCGAAGCGCAGACGGAACGCCGGCGACTTCGGCCCTTTCTCGCCGGCGGCGAGGTAGCGAAGCCGACCCGCAGTCATCAGGTGCACGAGCAGCACGAGCTCGCCGTCGTCAGACGGAAAGAGCAGCCGCTTGCCGCGCCGCTCGGCGCCCGCCAGCCGCCTGCCGGCGAGCGCCGACAGCGGCGGGTCGAACGTCTTCAGCGTCGCGATGTGCGCCGGCCCGGCCTGCTCGATTGGAAAGGCGCGCACTGGCTCGTCGAGGGCGCGCCGCCACGCCTCCATCTCCGGTAGCTCGGGCACTTACGCTTCTCGTCTCATGGACCCGATCAGCGTAGCCGTGCGACGCGGGCCGTTTGTGGAATCAATCCACCTCGTGCACGCGGTCGCGGTGGAGGACCGCGGCATCATCGCGCACGCCGGCGACCCTCAGTTCCTGACCTCGCTCCGCTCCTCGGCGAAGCCTTTCCAGGCGTTGCCTCTCGTCCGCTCGCGGGACGACCTGGACGATCGGGACATCGCGATCGCGTCTGCGTCGCATCGCGCCGAGCCCGAGCAGATCGACGCGGTCAAACGCCTGCTCGCGAAGGCTCCGGCGACCGAAGCAGACCTCGAAGTCGGCCTCCAGAAGGGCCGGCCGCCGGAGCGGATCTACCACAACTGCTCAGGCAAGCACGCCGGCATGCTCGCGACGTGCCGGGCCCGCGGCTGGCAGACCGAGGGCTACCGGCTCGCGGGTCATCCACTCCAGGAGGAGATCTCGGCCGAAGTCGCCGCGGCCGCAGATGTCGAACCCACCGCGGTCGAGACTGCCGTCGACGGCTGCGGCGTCGTCTGCTTCGCGCTGCCGCTCGAGCGGATCGCATTCATGTTCTCGAGGCTCGAGGCCCGGGAAGGAGGCGGGCAGGTCGCGGCCGCGATGCGCACACACCCCCAGCTTGTCGGCGGGGCGAGCCAGCCCGATACGGAGCTGATGCGGACTCTGCCCGGCTGGATTGCGAAGGGCGGCGCGGAAGCCCTCTTCTGCGCCGCCGGCCCCGATGGGCTCGGCGTCGCCTTGAAGGTCCAGGACGGCGGCTACCGGGCGCTCCGCCCGGCGCTCGCGGCGTTTCTCGGCCGCCTCGGTCACGAGCTCGACGACGGCTTCAAGCGCGTCCCGATCCGGAACAGCCGCGGCGAGGAAGTCGGCGAGCTGGCCGCGGCGGAGTAGAAATTTTCTTTCAAACTGCGGCCTTCCGCGATAACATTCCCGCGCGACCGCAGGGGGCCGGGGAGGAGACGAGCTGGCTTCTTGTGTTGT
>VAXH01000049.1 GCA_005883955.1 Actinomycetota bacterium
GCTTGCGATCAGCGCGAGCCAGACCCTCACGAGCGGAGAGTACAGTCGCTTCGTGAGCGTCGAGGAAACCCGCGCGCGGATCCTTGCGATGGGTTTTTCGGCCGAGGATGCTCAGACGCTCGCCGACCACTTTCTCGACGCCGAGCGGCGCGGCCGCGCAGGCCACGGGCTCTCACGCGTCGACTGGCTGGCGACGCTGCCCGAGCTCGATCCGCTGGCGAAACCGGAGGTCGAGATCGCCGAGGGCGGCTACGAGCGCTGGGACGGCCGCGGCGCTCTCGGCTACCTGACGCTCGCCGCGATCGTGGAGGCGCAGCTCGCAGATCCTCCGGAGCGGGCCCGGGTGATCGTCGCTGCGCACTGCTTCCCGACCGGGATGCTCGGCTACTGGGTGCGGAAGCTGGCGGAAGGCGGCTTCGTGGCAGCGCTGACCGCGACCTCGCCGGCTCGGCTCGGGGCTCCCGGAGGCGGGCCCAAGCTCGCCGGTACGAACCCGCTCGCGATCGCGATCCCGAGTTTGGACGGCAGGCCGGTAGTGGCCGACGTCTCGATGGGCGCCGTCACCTACGGCGACGTTCTCACCGGCGCGGCCGCGCCCGAGGAGCTCGTCCCGTTCGGCGGCGAGCAGGCCCACAAGGCGTTTGCGCTTGCGCTGGGCCTGCAACTGCTCGTCGACTCGCTGACGGGCGCCGACGGTTATGGCGCCGTGCTGCTGCTCGCTCGGCCTGAGGGCGATCCGGTGCCGGCGCTGCGTGAGCTAGCCGCTGGAGCCCGGCTTCCCGGCGATCGCTGAGGCGAACAGAGGCGTCGCTTGCGATGCCGACCCAAAGGCCGTGCCGGCTTTGCCGGTGCGGCCGTCTAAACCCGGCGGAGGGTGAGTCTGCGCTACGAACCTTGAAGCAGCGCTACGAACCGGCGTCGCTTGCGATGCCGACCTAAAAGGCCGTGCCGGCTTTGCCGGTGCGGCCGTCTAAACCCGGGAGGGCTGAGTCGGCGCTACGAACCTCGAAGCAGCGCGACGAACCGCGGATCCTCGCGGATCGAGTCGAAGTCCGAGTCGGCCTTCGCGTACTCGCGGGCCTGCTCCGGATCGAGCTCGACGGCGCGCTGGAAGTGCTCGATCGCCCGCTCCTTGTCGCCGAGACGAGCCTCGAGACAGGCGGCGTTGAAGAAGCCCTGCCAGGCATCGGGATGATCGTGGAGAAGCTGTCCGAACAGCGCGCGGGCCTGCTCCAGGTCCCCCTTGTCGGCGTAGGCGTTCGCGGCGAAGACCTCCTCCCAGAGCGAGGGCTCGAAGACAACGCCCGGCTTCGCCCCGACCGCAAGCACGGCAGTACCGTCCTCGGCGGCGACCGCGCCTCGCCTCGTTCCGGGCCGGGCGAAGACGATCGTCCCTGCGGGCGCGTCCACCTCGTCCTCGCCGAGCGTGAATGTCGCACGACCGCGCAGGACGACGTACATCTCCTGATGGTTGTCGCGCTCCGAGTGTTCTTCGATCACCCGCCGGCCGGCGTCCCCGGTGTAGGCGTTCGTTCCGAAGGCCGTGATCCCGAAGCGGCGTCGAACGGGCCGCCATGTGAACTCGCCGTTGTTGACAGGCAGCTCCTCGAGCTCGTCGATGTGCGCGACTTCGTAGCCCTCGCTCATCGGCTTTCCTCAGTCATGACCACCAGCTCGCCGAATCGGGTTTAGCGGCCTTGGCGGCAAAGCCGCAAAGGCCTCTTTGGTCGCAATCGCAAGCGACGCCTCGCTCACGAGAGCTCCCGCAGCTCTTCCAGGACAACCGGGTCGACCTCTGCGATTCCGTCCACGCGTTCCTCGAGGTTGACGTTTCCGGCCCACTGGTTGAACGCAGCTTCGAGCTCGCCTTCGTAGCCGAGCTTCGCCAGCCTGTCGCGCAGTTCGTTCGCGAGCGTCTCGTCGACCGGCAGCCACTCGTCGCGCGGTGTCTCGCCGAAGAGCCTTTCGTGCAGGCGGTAGAGACGCCGGAGCTCCTCGAGCGGTCGCTCGTGATCTTCGACCCGCAACTCGACAACAGTGTCCGAGAGCTTCGCGTAGCCGCCGTCCTGCTCGACGACGAGCAGCGCCGCCGATTGCTGGCCGCGCCGGTCGCCGCCGGCGGCCTGGGCTGCGTCGAGGCAGTCCAGCAGGCGCTCGGTGAGCGTGCCTTTCGAGGACTCGAAGGTCTCGGCGATCGCATCGACCGTCTCCGCGGAGACAAGGATGTTCCCCTGTGCCGCGTAGCAGGTGCCCGTCCGGCCGCCTGCCCAGTCGAGGCATTCGGAGCCGGTGAAGCTGGCGCTTCGGCCCTCGCGGTCGACGATCCCGAGCTGGCGCTGGTCCCTTCCCTCGTCCGCGGCCGTCAGCCGCTCGACGACCTCTTCGGCGGAGAGTCCCTCTCGCAGGAGACCGAGGCCCTGGGAGCCGTAACGCGGGTTCGCGTACGCCTGGGTTGCGATCGCGCCGGCGTGAGGCTCCGCCCAGGGCACGACAGCCCCGACGGCGAGGAACTTCGACTGCGTCGCGACGCCCCACTGGCTCGCGTCGAGATCGCACGCGGCGATCGAGTAGGTCGTGATCGGTCTAGCCGTAGGTCAGCTCCCGCAGGTCGAGCTCGAGGAGCTCGTGGTGGTCCTTGGGCACCACGACGCTTGCCACTTCCGGCCGCTTCAGCGCGGCCAGAATCTTCTCGGCCGAGTCGGCGCGAACGACGACCGGCGTTCCCTGCTCGTGCGCCTCGCGCAGCTTGGCGTCGTCCGAGACGTCTTCGAGCACGAGCGCCTCGTCGAGCGGGATGACCGGATCGCCCTCGACTGCGAGCTCGGGAACCCGCCTGCCTGTCGCCCCGAACCAGCGCTCTCTCAAACCGTGATCGTCTCCCCCGGCTCCAGCGCCAGGATCTCGACATCCGGCGCGTGCTGTTTCAGCTCTTCGGGCGTGCCTTTGAGCAACGGGAAGGTGCCGTAGTGACAGGGGATGCAGCGCTTTGTCCCGAGCAGTTCGAGCGCCACCCCCGCCTCGCGCGGATCCATCGTGAAGTGTCCACCGATCGGCAGCACCGCGACGTCGGGGCCGTAGATCCGGCCGATCAGCTGCATGTCGCCGAAGACACAGGTGTCGCCGGCGAAGTAGATCGCCGTGCCGTTCTCGAAGGTGATCACGATTCCGGCCGGCTCGCCGCCATAGCTTCCGTCGGGAGCCGAACCGGAGTGGAACGCGTTCACGATCGTGAACTTGATTCCGTCGATCTCCACGGTGCCGCCTTTGTTGGGCCCGGGCATCTCGCCGACGTCCGCGCCCTGGTCGCCCAGCCAGCCCTTCAGCTCGACGAGCGCCACGATCTCGGGCGAGAACTGTTTTGCGATGTCGACCGTGCTGCCGACATGGTCGGAGTGGCCATGGGTGACGGCCACGATGTCGGCCCGCTCGGGTTGCTGCTCGTTCTCAGGGCATTTCGGGTTGTCGAGCCAGGGATCGACGTAGAGCCGCTTGCCGTTGGGGCTGTCGACGCGAAAGGCCGCGTGACCGAGCCACGTGACGGAGACGTCCGGCATTCACCCCTCCTCTCGTTGACTTCGCGAGCGTAACGCAGGAGACGTGCGTCGTCCGCCGAATGCGCCAGCATCTTCGGTCGAATGTCTCCGATCGCCCTCGTTCTCGGGGCCGCGCTCGCCGACCACTTCGGGGCTCACTCGCTTGCCTTCGATGCGCTCCTGCTCGCAGTGCCGCTGACGGCCATTGCCGGCCTTCGCAGCGTCGCCGACAGGCTCGACGGCAAGGCCGAGCCGACCCACGCCTTCGCCTGGGCGCTCGTGCTCGCGTTTCTGCTGGTGGCGACCGCCGCCCGCGCGTCGTCGGTAGGCGACCCATCCGTGCCGGCCGTCGCCCGCTCGGCGCTGATCGCATGCGTCGTGGTCTTCTGCCTCCAGGCCCTTGCTGCCCTGGCCGGCGAGCTTCGAACCGGGTCCTCCAAGTAACAGACTGTTACAAGGTTTTTCGGACCGGACTGGAGGGTGAAGTCGGCTTCGTTGAGCGCGTCCCGGCGCTCCGCCGCCCAGAGGTGTTGCCTAGGTCAGACCGGTCTTTCTTTGCAACAGACTGTTACTTGGTCAGAACGGCAGCGCGCTGGCGGCGTGCTTGGCGACGTGGATCAGCGGCTCCACGGCGACGAAGGACGCGACCGTCGCGCCGAGGGCGAGCAGGACCGAGGTCTGGAGCAGGGCGTCCCGCGGCGGCGAGCCACCCGCGGCGACGGGAGTCGGCGTCAGCTGCAGCTCCGCGGCGGGGCGCATGTACATCGCCCGCACGACCGCGAGGTAGTAGTAGAGGCTGACCGCAGTCGCCACGACGCCGACGATCACGAGCCACGTCCAGCCGTGCCGGTAGGCGGCCGAGAAGGCGTAGAACTTGCCGACGAAACCGCCCGTCGGCGGCAGGCCGGCGAAGCCGAACATGAACGTGCACATCGCGATGCCGAGGACCGGCCGCTCCCAGCCCATCCCAGCGAGGTTGTCGAGGGTCACCGGAGCCGCCAGCTCACGCTCGCGCGCGGTGATCACCGCAAAAGCCCCGACGGACATCACCGAATACGGGATCAAGTAGTAGAGGAGCGCCCGGCCGCCGATCGCGTTGTTCGCGGCGATCGGGATCAGCATGAAGCCGGCCTGTGCGATCGACGAGTAGGCGAGCATCCGCTTGATGCTGCGCTGGACGAGCGCGGCGAGGTTGCCGACCGCAAGCGATGCGCAGGCGATCGCAACGATCGCGATCGTCCAGAGGTGGCCTTCCTGCGGGAAGGCCTCGCGCAGCACCCTGAGCGTCAGCACGAGCGCCGCCGTCTTCGTCGCGGCCGCCATGAAGCCCGTGACCGGGGTCGGTGCACCTTCGTAGACGTCCGGGGTCCACATGTGGAACGGCGCCGCCGAGGCCTTGAAGCCAAGCCCGACGATGATCATCGCCAGGCCCGCGACGAGCAGCGCGTCGCCCGTGAGGTGCTGTGCACCGATCGCGGCCGAGATCCGGTTGAAGGCGAGCTCACCCGACGCGCCGTACACGAGCGCCGAGCCGAAGAGGAGCACCGCCGAGCCGAAGCTGCCGATGATCAGATACTTGAGCCCGGCCTCGAGCGAGCCCTCGAGCTCGCGATCGATCGCGCAGAGGATGTAGAGGGAGATCGAAAACCACTCGAGCCCCAGGAAGAGCGTCATCAAGTTGTTCGCGGTGACGAGGAAGCACATGCCGGCGCCGGCCGCGGCCAGGAGGGCATAGAACTCGGCGATGTGCTCGTCGCGCATCCGTTCGCCGTAGGCGACGCCGACCGTGAGCAGGCCCGCGCCGCAGATGATCACCTGCGCCAGCGCGCCGAGGCGGTCGCGGCGCACCGAGTCGGCGATCACG
>VAXH01000092.1 GCA_005883955.1 Actinomycetota bacterium
GCCCTTCGAGTTCGAGTTCGACCTCGAGTCGCGGACGGGCCGCGTCAAGGCCGGTGACGTCCTCGAGACGGAGAGCGACACCATGCGAGGGATCGACCCGCCAGACCCGTACCGCGTCGTTGTCCGGATCCCGGGCGGCTTCGAGTACACGGGCGAGAGCGAGGAGGCCGAGACCGCGGTGGCGACCAAGCTGGTCTCCAAGGGCGACGTCGCGTTCTCAGACGCGAACAGCCACAGCTCGATGGCCTATGTTCGCCACGGCAACGCGTTCCAGGAGAAATACACACCGACGGTCGTCGAAGCGGGCTAGCCCCGCCGCAGCGATGACGGCAACGGCGCTGGACTGGCGAGCGGCACTCTCAACGTGCCGCTCGCCGTCGAATCTTCGAAAGACGGTCAGGATTGCGCTCGTCGTCGGCTGCGTGCTGACGCTGATCAACCAGGGCGACGTGATCGCCCGCGGCGACGCAACGTCGCTCACGGTCGTGAAGATCTGCCTCAACTTCGTGGTCCCGTTCGTGGTCTCGAATCTCGGCGTTCTCGCGGGAGACCGGACGGCCCGGTCATGAGGCTGTCGCGGCAGACGGTCGTCCCGGGCGTCTTGCTTGCGGGTGCCCTGCTGGCCTGGATCGTTACCTACGAGCGCATGCACGGCATGGACACCGGCCCGGGCACCGATCTCGGCGGTCTTGGCTGGTACGTCGGGATCTGGGTGACGATGATGGCAGCGATGATGCTGCCGTCTGCGGCGCCGATGGTGCTCGTGTTCAACCGCGTCAACCGGGAGCGCGCACGCCGCGGCAACGCGGGAGCAGCGCAGACATGGGTGTTCGTCGTCGGGTATTTGATTGCTTGGACGGCTTACGGGCTCTTGGCGTACGGCCTCTATCGAGTTGCGAAGGACGCCGCGCCACATTTCCTCGGCTGGAACCGCGGCGGGCGGTACGTCGCCGGCGGCGCACTCGTCTTCGCCGGCGTCTATGAGTTGTCGCCGCTCAAGGAGGTCTGTCTGCGTCACTGCCGCGGCCCGCTCCATCTCATCCTCGGCGGCTGGCGCGACGGTCCGATCGGTGCGTTGCGGATGGGTGTGGAGCACGGGCTCTACTGCGTCGGCTGCTGCTGGGGGCTGATGGTTGCCCTGTTCGCGCTCGGCGTCATGAGCCTGACCTGGATGGGCGTGATCGCCGCTGTGATCTTCGTGCAGAAGGTGCTGCCGGCCGGCGATCGCCTGGCGCCGCTCTTTGCTGTCGCGTTCGTCGCGATGGGAGTCTGGGTCGCGGTCTCTCCCGCGACGGTGCCCGGCTTGCACGTGCCCAGACACGGGGAGCCGGCCATGCACATGGGCGCGTAGTGGCGTACCGGGTCCGCGGGACCTACCTCGAGTCGTGCAACTGCGATGCTCCCTGTCCCTGCCGGCGGATCGACCGACGGCCCGGCGGCCGCTCGACGCACGGAATCTGCGAGTTCGCCCTCTCGTGGTCGATCGAGAAGGGTTCCGCCGACGATGTCGATCTGGCGGGGCTCGGCGTCGTGCTCGCCGCGCGCTACAGCGACGACGAGGAGGGCTCGCCGTGGACGTACGCGCTGTTCGTCGACGACCGCGGCGACGACGCCCAGCGCAAGGCGCTCGGGCAGATCTTCTTGGGCGCAGTCGGCGGCAACGTGCTCGAGCACTTCCCGTGGGCATGGAAGGCGAGCGATCTGCTCGGCGTCGAGCCGGCGCGAATCGAGATCGACCACACGCCGGGGCGCGGGTGGTTCCGCACGGATGAACAGGTGAGCGTTCGCGTCTCGGGGCCTTATGCAGGGCCGGAGACGATCACATGCGTGATCCCCGGCCACGACCGCGAGGGTCGCGAGCTCGTCGTCGACGAGTTGCGCGTGGACGCAGGTCCGCTCGCGTACGCGTACAACGGCGTCTGCGCTTACGAGTCGACGTTCGACTACGCGGGCTAGCCCAGCGTTTGGGCGCCGGCGCTAGAAGCCGCCGACGGCCAGGAGCAGGCCGATGATCAGGGCCGGCAAAGGGACCAAAACGAGGGGAAGGTTGAACGCCACAGCAATTCCCTTATCGGCTGGCCCGTCGGCTTGGTTTAGCCCCTACGTGCCTACAATCGCGCGGTGGCCCGCGAAGCCCTGAGCGAGGAGCAGCGTGAGATCCGCGACCTGATTCGCGCTCTCTCGCGCGAGCGGATCGCGCCGCGAGCGGCCGAGATTGACAAGAGCTCCGAGTTCCCCTGGGACGTGGTCGAGCTCTTTCGCGAGCACGACGTCTTCGGGATCATGTTCGACGAGCGGTACGGCGGCGCCGGAGCGAGTGCGCTGATGACCCTCGTCGCGATCGAGGAGGTCTCGAAGGTCTGCGCGACGAGCGGCCTGATCCTGGCGGTGCAGGAACTCGGCTCGCTCGGGATCAAGCTGGCGGGAACGGAGGAGCAGAAGCGCCGCTTCCTGCCGAAGCTCGCGAGGGGCGAGTGGCTGCCCGCCTACGCGCTCACCGAGCCCGGTTCGGGCTCCGATTCAGCGGCAATGCGGAGCGAAGCCCGGCGCGAGGGCGACGAGTACGTCATCAATGGCTCCAAGCGCTTCATCACGAACGCGGGCGTCGCAGGGTTTTACGTCGTCTTCGCCAAGACCGATCCGGACGCCGGCCACGCGGGCATTTCGGCGTTCGTCGTCGAGGCCGACACGCCCGGTTTCGAGGTAGGCCGGATCGAGCCGAAGATGGGGATCAAGGGCTCGACCACAGGCGAGCTCTTCTTCAACGACTGCCGCGTGCCGGCGGACAACCTGCTCGGCGAGGAAGGCGAGGGCTTCCGGATCGCGATGCGGATCCTGGACCGCTCACGGCCGGGGATCGGCGCTCAGGGGCTCGGGTTGGCGCAGGGCGCGACCGACTATGCGCTCGACTATGCGAAGACCCGCGAGACAATGGGCAAGCCGATCGCCGAGCACCAGCTGATCGCCGCGACGCTCGCCGACATGGAGACGAAGTGCGAGGCAGCGCGGGGGATCCTCTACAAGTGCGGGCAGCTGATCGACGACGGCGCCGACGGCTCGGAGCTGACGAAGATCTCGGCGATGGCGAAGCTGTATTGCACGGACGTGGCGATGGAGGTCACGACCGACGCCGTCCAGATCCTCGGCGGCTACGGCTACATGCAGGAGTACCCGGTCGAGCGGATGATGCGGGATGCGAAGATCACGCAGATCTACGAGGGCACGAACCAGATCCAGCGGCTCGTCATCGCGCGGGAGATGGTGAAAGAACAACGCTCGTTCCTTCTGGCAGGCGTTGGCTAAGGAAGCGCCGCCAGACGCGTTCGGGAACAGCGCGCGCGAGTACGAGCTCGGCCGACCGCGGTGGCCGCGGGAGCTGATCGAGCGGGTCGTGCGCGAGCTCGAGCTCGCGGCCGACGCGACCGTGCTCGACCTCGGCGCCGGCACGGGCAAGCTGACCCGCGACCTCGTCCCTCGCTTCGTGCGCGTGCTTGCGGTCGAGCCGGACAACGCGATGCGCGAGGTGCTTCAGGAGGTCGTTCCGGAAGCGGAGGCGCTTGCTGGCAACGCCGCCGCTATCCCGGCCGAGTCAGAATCCGTCGACGCTGTTTTCACGGCGGAGGCTTTCCACTGGTTTGCGAGCGACGAGACGGTCGCCGAGATCGCCCGCGTGTTGCGTCCTCGCGGCGGGTTCGCGATCTTCTGGAACGTTGAGTTCGGCGAGCCCGAGCCGCCGATGGGTGACGCCGTCGAAGCCGTGCTCGACGAGGCGTTCGCGCGCGGCGGCGCGCCGGGCATCGGCAAGGTGCTCTCGGGCGCGTGGCGGCGGCCGCTCGAGGCGTCTGCATTCGGGCCGGTGCAGGAGGCCGAGACCGAGCGAGTGGTCGTGCGTGAGCGCGAACGCTGGCTCGCGAACATGCTCTCGGTCAGCTCGATCGCGTCGCAGTCCGACGAAGAGCGCCTCGCGCTTGCGACCCGGCTGCGCGAGCTCGTTCCCGACGGCGAGTATCGGTGGCGGATCCGAACGATCGCCTACTGGACCCGGCTTGGCCACTGACTGGGAGATCCGGCGCGGCCGGCGCGTCGTCAGGCTGTCGAGCCCCGACCGGGTGCTCTTCCCCGACGACGGCATCACCAAGGGCGACCTGTTCGAGTACTACCGCGAGGTCGCGCCGGCGATCATCCCTCACCTTCGCGACCGGCCGTTCACGATGAAACGGTGGCGCGAGGGGATCGCGGGGCCGGCGTTCTTCCAGAAGCAGGCGCCGAAGGGAATGCCGTCCTGGCTCAAGACGCGGCAGTTCCGGACCTGGCCGCGAGAAGGCGGCTCGCGGCTCGTCGACTTTCCGCTCGTCGACGACGAGCTGGCGCTGCTCTGGATGGTGCAATTCCACTGCATCGACATGAACGCCTGGTATTCGCGAATCGACAAGCCGGACCGGCCCGACTTCGTGCTCTTCGACCTCGACCCACCCGATACGCGGGACGGCTTCGCGCAGGCGGTGCAGGTGGCGCACCTCGTGCGCGACGCGCTGGAGGAGCTCGAGCTGCGCTCGTACGTCAAGACGAGCGGCGCCGACGGGATCCACGTGCTGCTTCCGATCGCTCGGCGCGCGACCTTCGAGCAGACCTACGAGTTCGCCGAGCTGCTCTCGCGGCAGCTCGAGGCCGAGCATCCAGGGCTCGTGACGACGGAGTGGCTGAAGAAGAAGCGTCGCGGCGTGCTGGTCGACCACCGACAGAACGGCCACGGTAAGACGATCGCCTCGGTCTATTCGGTGCGCCCGAAGCCCGGCGCGCCGGTGTCGACGCCGCTGCGGTGGGAGGAGCTGACGGAGAAGGTGCGGCCACGCGACTTCGGCCGCCGCGAGGCACTCGACCGCGTCGCGAAGCACGGCGACCTGTTCGAGCCGGTGCTCAAAGGCGGTCAGGCCCTCGGCCCGGGCCTGCGGCGGCTACGTGCCGCCGCCGGCACCGACAAGTAACAGACTGTTACTTGCTTCGAGCTGGCGCGAAAAGCTGGGTTTGAGCCGTATTTCGGTTGCGCTACTGGCCGGCTCCGACGTGTCGAACCTCGTAACAGTCTGTTACGAGGTTTTCGCGCCGCAAAGCTCAGCGAACGTCGGTACTTCCTCGCGGGCCTTCTCGCGGTGCTCAGCGGCGTCCCTGCGCTCGTCGAACTCGTCGAGGTATTCGAGGATCTCGTCCTCACCGCAGCGCGGCTCGCCGTCGGCGCCGACGAGCACCGGAATCTCGTCCGTGTCGGCCACCCGCTTCAGCTCGTCTCGTTCGTCGGGATCCGCCGGAACCTGGCGCAGCGTCAGGTCGATGCCGAGCTCGGTCAGCCGCTGCCGGACCTTGTGGGAGTGCGGGCACCATTCGGCCTGGTAAAGCTCCACGGACTCTGTATTGCGAGCCTGAGGAGCGTCAAACGCCTCCCGCGCCATCGCCAGAAGACGAGACTCGCGGCGGCAAGCACGAGGGCGGCGATCCCGGCCAACCAACCGGCGCCGAGTCCGCTCGTCTTTCGAGAGGCAAGGTCGAGCTGAGCGATTCGCTTGCCGTCCTTGGCCAGCACGAAGAGCTTGTGGTCGCCCAGTCTGAGCCGCGCCGTCCACAGGACGTTCTGGTTTCGGTGCCAATCGATGTCCAGGCATCTGGCGGTCGCGTGAACGGTGTCGAGCGCGTGCACGAACGGCTCGCCCCCGTAGTGCGTGTACAGGGTGTAGACCCAGGTCCCGCTCTGGTCTGCGACTCGCGCCGCCGGGGAGCCGCTCATGTTCGGCTCGGTCTTGTCGACGATCGCGTCGGGCAGCAGCCGGCCCTGCACGAGGTCGTAGGCGCGCACGCGATAGCGCTCGTAGTTCGCCGCGGAGTTGTGCTCGATCAGGAAAAGCGTGCTTGCATCCGGCGAGAGGGCATCGAAGGAGAAGTCGCCGGCGAGGTCGATTGTCCGCCGGGTGCGAAGCGTTTTCGCATCGAGGACGAGCAGCCGAGTCTCGACCGCGAGTCCTCCGCCTTGCTCCGGCTGGGCCAGCACGAGTGTCCGACCGTCTCTCGAAAGCCCGCCGACGGTGTTGCCGTATGTGACTCGCGGCAGCCCATAGAACACGCCGAACGTCCGCTTCCGCACGGTTCTCCCGGTGGAGTCGCGGACTACGAGGTAGGAGTGGTTTCTCACCGGCTCCGACACATAGGTCGTGCCGTGCGAGTCGGCAATTCCTTTGCCGCCGAGGCTGATCCCCGGTGACGGCCCTCCGTCGCCGCGCGCCGGGGGAGTCAGCACGGCTGCGGCGAGCACGACAAGGGCGAGGACGCGGAGCGGTGTGCGCATGTCTGCCTCCTTTGATACGCGGAATACGCGCGAACCGGCGGGGGCCGTCCCGCTGCTTGAATGCGGCGGTGCGCCGGGCGGTCGTCATCGGCTCCGGGCCGAACGGGCTGGCGGCGGCGATCACACTCGCGCGAGCCGGCCTGGAGGTCGAGGTTCACGAGGCGGAGGAGGAGCTGGGTGGAGGTCTGCGCTCGGCTGAGCTGACGCTCCCGGGCTTCGTCCACGACGTGTGTTCTTCGATCCATCCGCTCGGCGTGGCGTCGCCGCTCTTCCGGACGCTCGGGCTCGATGTCGAGTGGGTGCAGCCTGACGCGCCGGCGGCCCACCCGCTGGATGACGGAAGCGCGGTGCTGCTCGAGCAAGGCCTGGCGGCGACGGCGGCCGGTCTTGGCGCCGACGAGGGCGCATACCGGCGGCTGGTCGGCCCGGTGGTCGAGTCGTGGCGGGAGGTCGAGCCTGTACTTCTGGGCCCCTTTCCGATTTCGCCGCGCGCCCTTCGTCAGCTCGGCGGCCGGCTGGGCGCGCGCGGACTCACAGCGGGGCTGCGGGCGGGCCTCTCGTCGGCCCGCGTACTTGGCGAGAGGCACTTTGCCGACGAGCGGACGCGGGCTTGGTTCGCCGGTCACGCTGCGCATTCGGTGTTGCCGCTCGAGCGCCGGCCGAGCGCAGGTTTCGGGCTCGCGCTGACCTGCCTCGGGCACGTCGTCGGCTGGCCGTTTCCGCAAGGCGGCTCGCAACGGCTCGCAGACGCGCTTGCCGTGAATCTGCGCGCGCTCGGAGGCGAGATTCGTACGTCGAGCCCGGTCGAATCGTTACCGCGGGCTGACATCGTCCTCGCGGACGTCGTCCCGCGGGAGCTTTTGCGGCTCGCGCGCGGGCGCCTGCCCGAGCGCTACGTGCGGGGTCTGCAGTCGTATCGGCACGGCCCGGGCGCGTTCAAGGTCGATTGGGCGCTCGACGGCCCGATCCCCTGGCGGGCAGCCGAGTGCCGCCGCGCCGGCACCGTTCACCTGGGTGGCTCGCTGGACGAGATCTCCGCCTCGGAGTGGGACGCGTGGCGCGGCCGGCCCGCCGAGAGGCCGTTTGTGCTGCTTGCCCAGACGAGCCTGTTCGATCCGACCCGCGCACCGGCCGGCAAGCACACGGCCTGGGCGTACTGCCACGTCCCGCACGGCTCCGCCGAAGACATGACCCGCCAAATCGAAGCCCAGGTCGAGCGCTTCGCGCCCGGTTTCGGCGAGCTCGTGCTCGCGCGGCACACGATGGGGCCCGCCGAGCTCGAGACGCACAACCGGAATCTCGTCGGCGGCGACATCAACGCCGGCGCGATGGACCTCGGCCAGCTGCTCTTCCGACCCGTGCGCAAGCGCGTTCCTTACCGGACGCCGCTCGAGGGTGTCTATCTCTGCTCAGCGGCCACGCCTCCCGGCGGCGGCGTCCACGGTATGTGCGGCTACTCGGCCGCGCTGGTTGCGCTCAAGGATCTCGACCGAGCGTAGGAACAGGAAGTCGCACACTCGCGGGCGGCCGGTGGCGAGCACAGACGCACTAACCCGGCCGCAGTGAGGATGCGTCCACGACCTCGAAGTCCGAGCCCTTGACGCGACCGAGCGTGTGCAATTGGTCGTTCGACCACCCTGGGCTCGGGGCGCCGCTGACGTACCAGTTGGAGCCGTTGTCGGCGAGCAGCATCCCGTAGCGCTTCAGCGCGATCAAGACGATCCGCGCCTGCCGCGGGAACGGCCGCACGACGAAGCTCGCCTTCAGGCGGACGCGAAGGCCCATCGGCGGTAGCGACGGGTCGTCCGAAGAGCTTGCGTAATGGCGCGCCGGATAGACGAAGGCGCGCCGCGTCCGAGCGGCCGTGAAGCGCAACGCGTGGTCGATCACTCCGCGTTTCGCCTCGTCCCAGCGCGCCAGTCCCGGGAAGATCGGCAGGCCGGCGGCGTCGGCCGACGTCCACGTCGCCGGGCGAACGCCGTTCGAACGCAGGCTCCAGGTCGCGCCGGCCCATGCGTGCCAGGCTCCGGTCGAGCGCGTGAGCCCGCCGAGCTCGTAGAGACGGCAGGCGTCGCGGTCGACGAGCAGCGCGTGATGGTCGCTTCCGTGTTCGATATGAACGCGCTTCCGGATCGGATAGCCGACGCGATCGCTCTCGTCCGCATACTCGAACGAGACCTTCGTCCGCGGCGTCTTGCGCGTGACGACGTCGAACGGGATCCCGATCGGGCCCCCGTCCCAGGTGCCGGAGCCGAAATCTGCATGGAGGCCGGTGTCGAGCCCGATCGAGCGAATCAGCGTCGCGGAGTTCGCCGCCACCGGCAGCGTGTCGACGCGCCGGTTCCACGGGTTCGAGCGTGGGAAGACCGTGCAGCGCGGCGCGTTGGGCAGGCGGAGGGCGGCGGCCGAGCCAGAGAGGCCGGCGACGAGAACGACGGCGGCAACGACGCTGACGGCGCGCACTCCGCCTGTATCGGCGTTACTGCCGCTCAGCCTTGAGCTTCGCCTTGTAGGCGCGCTTCTTGGCCTGGTAAGCCTCGAGCGCCTCGGGCGAATCGACGTCGCCGAGCGTCGGGTGATTCGGAGCCAGCTCGCGCGCCGGCTCGACGCCGAAGCGCTTCGCGAGCACGGCGCTGAGCGACTTGATCGTCATCTCGCCGAAGCCGGGCAGCTCGGACAGCCGCCGGTGGAGATCGGCGCCGTCGGCGGCATCGGTCCAGAGGCGGGCAGCATCGCCGCCGTATTCCTGACTGACGATCGCCGCAATCTCCTGAACGCGGCGCGACATGTTGCCGGGGAAACGGTGGATCGCCGGCTTCTCGCGAAACGCGGCCTCGAGCTTCGCCGGATCGGTGGCGGCGATCTTGCCCGGATCGAGCGTCCCCAGCCGCTGCTTCAGCTTCAGCGGCCCGCTGAACGCCGTCGGCACCGGGATCTGCTGGTCGAGCGCGAACCCCATCACGAGGGCGAACGGGTCTTTCGCGATCAGCCGGTCGGCGTCGTCGTTGCCCGTGTAGTACAGGCGGTCGGGCTTCGTCACAGTCGCCATGTAGACAGCGTAACTCTCAGATCCACTCCGAGGCGCGCTCGGCTACCGCGATCGTCGAGAGGTGAACCGGGACGCGGGGAATCGAGGGCATCACCGACGCGTCGGCAACGTAGAGGTTCTCGAAGCCGAGCACGCGGCAGCGCTCGTCGACGACCGCGCCGATCGCGCAGGTCCCGACGGGGTGGAAGAATCCCCGGGCGGTGCCGCGCACATGGTCGGCCGCGCCGATCGCGGCTCCCGGCCGCAGCTCTCGTCCGACCAGGCCTTTCACGAGGTCCGAGCCGATCAGCTCGCGCAGCGCCTCGAAACCCTCGGTCACGGCGTCGGCGTCGCGCTCGTCGCCCAGAAAGCCGTGGTCGATCGAGAGCGGTGCGCCCGGCTCCCGCGCGGTCAGGCCGACCCGCCCCCGGGAGTGCGGCTGCATCGCGAAGGCGGCGGCGCTGATCTCATAGCCGGGCTCGATCGCCGGAAAGACGAATAGATCGAAGAGCTCCGGCGGGCACGATCGGCTTCGTCCGCGCAGCATCACACCTCCCATCAGGAGCAGGTGCTCGCGCTCGAACTCTGCAGCCTCGCGCTGGAGACGCTCGGTCGGCTCCCAGACGACGCCCGTGCCGACGTGGTCGATCAGGCCTTCACCGACCGGCAACTCGGCGACGGCGCTGATCCCGTGGCGGCCGAGCTCGTCTCGCGGGCCGATCCCGCTTCGGAGCAGGATCGCCGGCGAGCCGTAGGAGCTCGCCGCCAGCACGACCGTGTCGGCGAGAAGCTCGCGGCCGCCCGCTAGAGCGCCGCCCGCCCGCCCTTCCTCGGTCAAGACGCGGTCGGCGAGCGTGTCGGCCAGGATCGTCAGATTCGGGCGGCCTCGCACGAGATCGAGGTATGCGAAGGCCGCGTTCCAGCGGACGCCGCCGACGGCGTTCACGTGGAGCAGAAAGCCGTCATCGCCTCCGGCCGCCAGGAAGGCTCGGTGCCACGGCGAGACCTCATCCTCCTCGAGCGGGCGCGTCCGCAGCATCCGTTCTCCGCGGTCGAGGTATGGCGCCAGCTCGTCGTAGCTCCAGCCGGCGCCCCAACGGTCGTAGTCGACGGGAGGCCCGCGAAGGACGGCGCAGGCGTTGTGGGCGGAGCAACCGCCGAGGATTCTCGCGCGAAGCTGCGACCGGTCCTGTTCGTCGTCTCGCGCCCAGCAATGCGAGTCGAGAGCGAGTTGCCGCGCGTCGAGGATGTCGGCAGGCCACCGACCCTCGTCGTACGGCCCGTAGTCCGGGCCCGCCTCGACGAGGCAGACCGTGCGGTCCGGTTCTTCGCTCAGCCGCGACGCGAGCACGCAGCCCGCTGCGCCCCCGCCCAGGACGAGCACGTCGAACCGCTCCATGGGCAGGACCCTATTGCCGCTCGAGCCAGCGCCGGGCCTCGTCGGCCGACCTCAGTCGGACGACCCGCGGGTCGCCGGCGAACTTGCGCGGCCACTCGCGGCGGTGCCTGAACCAGCAGCGGAGCGTCCAGGCGAACAGCGAGTCGCGACCCCAGAAGCCGCCGCGCCAACTCTCGCGGTTGCCGCTCCAGAGCTCGACGTCGTGGCGGATCCGTGTGAGTGTCCGCCGCCAAAGGCGCCGCAATGCGACGCGGAGCGGCGGATCCAGCCAGACGATCCGTTCCGCAGCCCCGAGCACGAGGTCGCCTAGCTTGCTCTCGTAGTTGCCGTCGATCACCCAGCCGTCGGGTGCGGTCGCCATGAACTCGCGGACGCGAGCCCGGAGCTCCTCAGGGCTTGCTTCGGTCCAGTTCGGGCCGTGATGGATCGCATCGAGCTCGAGGTGGGGAACCCCGAGCCGCCGCGCCAGCTCGGCCGAGAAGGTGCTCTTACCCGAGCCGCTGATCCCCTTGACGTTGACGCGCACGAAGCAAGCGTAGGCCTCGGGCCGTGCGCGCTATTGTCGAGCGCGTGACGGATCCTCTCGACAAGGCGAAAGAGGTCGTCGAGTCCCTCGAGCACCCGATCGAGACGGTGAAGGAGCTCGAGAAGGAGGCCGAGGAAGGTGCCAGCGCCCGGACGCCGCTGATCGCGATCACCGGTATCTCGCTCTTCGTCGGCGTGATCGTCGTGATCGTGCTCGCAATCGCGATGACGGTCTATTTCGTCTACGGCGGGAAGTAGCGCTGTTGGGTCAGGTGAGCTCACGCCTGCCGCCTGAGCTTCAGCGCCGGGCTCGCTAGATACCCTGGGCGGGATGGAGCCGCTGGCGCCTTTTAGCCCTGACACGCGCGCCTGGTTCGAGCGCACCTTCTCCGAGCCGACGCCCGCGCAGACGCTCGGCTGGCCGGCGATCGCGACCGGCAAGCACACCCTGATTCAGGCGCCGACCGGCTCGGGCAAGACGCTCGCGGCGTTCCTCTACGGGATCGACAAGCTGACTCCCGAGCCCGGCCAGGGCTTGCGGCTGCTCTACGTCTCGCCGCTGAAGGCGCTCAACTACGACATCGAGCGCAACCTGCGGGGACCCCTCGCCGGGTTGCGCTCGGAGCTCACCGTCGCTGTCCGCACCGGCGACACGCCGCAGAAGGAGCGCCAGCGGATGCTTCGCCATCCGCCGGACATCCTGATTACGACCCCGGAGTCGCTCTTCCTGATGCTGACCTCGCAGGCGCGAGAGATCCTGCGCGGTGTCGAGACGCTGATTCTGGATGAGGTGCACGCCGTTGCAGGCACGAAACGCGGCGCCCATCTCGCGTTGTCGGTTGAGCGCCTGCAACGGCTGGTCGACGAACCCGTGCAGCGGATCGGCTTGTCAGCGACTCAGCGCCCGCTCGAGGAGATCGGCCGCTTTGTCTCCGGCGCGCGCGAGATTCAGCTCGTCGACGCCGGCCGGGCGAAGGAGCTCGACCTCGAGATCGTCGTTCCCCTCGACGACATGACGGTGCCGGAGGAAGGCTCCTACAACTCGGTCTGGCCCTCGATCTACCCGGAGATCTTGAAGCTCGTCTCCGAGCATCGCTCGACGATCGTCTTCGTCAACAACCGCCGCCTCGCCGAGCGGTTGGCGCTGCGGCTGAACGAGCTGGCGAACGAAGGCGGGGATGAGCCACGGGAGATCGCCCGCGCCCACCACGGCTCGGTCGCCCGCGAGCAGCGGCTAGAGGTCGAGGAGCTGCTGAAGAAGGGCGAGATCCCCTGCCTGGTCGCGACCTCCTCACTCGAGCTCGGGATCGACATGGGCGCGGTCGACCTCGTGATCCAGGTCGAGAGCCCGAAGTCGGTCGCCCGCGGGCTGCAGCGGATCGGCCGCGCGGGCCACGAGCTCGGTGCAGTCTCGAAGGGCCGCATCTTTCCCAAGTTCCGCGCCGACCTACTGGAGGCGGCGGTGGTCGCAAACCGGATGCTGCGCGGCGCGATCGAGGAGACCGTGATCCCGCGCAACCCGCTCGACGTGCTCGCGCAGCAGATCGTCGCGATCTGCGCGGACGAGGAGATCGAGGTCGGAGAGCTCCACCAGCTCGTGCGGCGGGCCTATCCATTCGCCGAGCTGTCGCGCGTTCAGCTCGAGAACGTGCTCGACATGCTCGCGGGCCGCTATCCGTCGGACGAGTTCGCCGAGCTGCGGCCACGGATCGTCTGGGACCGTACGGCCGGCCTCGTGCGCGGACGCCAGGGTGCGCGCCGGCTCGCGGTCACGAACGCCGGCACCATCCCCGATCGCGGTCTCTTCGGTGTCCATCTCGTGGACGGCGGCGGCCGCGTCGGCGAGCTCGACGAGGAGATGGTCTACGAGGCCCGCGCGGGTCAAACGTTCTTGTTGGGCGCCTCGAGCTGGCGGATCGAGGAGATCACCCGCGACCGCGTGCTCGTCTCGCCGGCCCCCGGCGTGCCCGGCGCCGTGCCATTCTGGCGCGGCGAGGGAGTTGGACGGCCTTACGAGCTCGGCGAGGCGGTCGGCGCCGTCACACGGGAGCTGGCGGCCCTGCCGGACGCCAGGGCGAAGGACAAGTTGCGCGACGAGCATTCGCTGGACGAGCGCGCTGCGCAGAACCTGCTCCAGTTCCTGAGCGAGCAGGCCGCCGCGACCGGCGCGCTGCCGTCGGATCGCACTGTGGTGGTCGAGCGTTTCCGCGACGAGATCGGCGACTGGCGGCTCTGCATCCTGACCCCCTTCGGCGCCCGCGTTCACGCGCCGTGGGCGCTCGCGCTCGCAGCGCGCATCCGCGAGTCGCTCGGCCTGGACGCGAACGCAATCTGGTCGGACGACGGGATCGCCATCCATCTGCCCGACGCCGACGCGGCCCCGCCGAGCGACCTCGTCGTGATCGATCCCGAGGAGATCGAAGACCTGGTCGTCAACGAGGTCGGCGACTCCGCCCTTTTCGGAGCACGCTTCCGCGAGAACGCGGCGAGGTCGCTGCTGATCCCGCGCCGGCGTCCCGATCAGCGGACGCCGCTCTGGCAGCAGCGCTTGAAAGCGCAGTCCCTGTTGCAGGTGGCACGGAAGTACCCGGCCTTCCCGGTCATCCTCGAGACCTACCGCGAGTGCCTCCAGGACGTCTTCGACCTGCCGGCGCTGAAGCGGCTGCTGCAGGGACTCCGGACGAGGCAGCTCGATCTCGTCGACGTCGAGACACCGTCAGCCTCGCCGTATTCGGCCTCGCTGCTGTTCGACTATGTCGCGACCTACATGTACGAGGACGACACGCCTCCCGCGGAGCGGCGGGCACAGGCGCTGTCGCTCGACCGCGAGCTCCTGCGGGAGCTGCTCGGCCAGGAGGAGCTCCGCGAGCTGCTCGATGCCGACGCTGTCGAAGAGGTCGAGGCCCAGCTTCGCGGCGACCCGCGCGACCCCGACGAGCTGCACGACTTGCTCCGCCTCCGCGGCGATCTCCGCATCGGTGAGTTCGACGAGGCGCAGGCGGCAGTGCTCGAGGCCGAGCGGCGAGCGCTGCGAGTGCGAATCACCGGGGAGGAGCGCCTGATCGCCGCCGAGGATGCGGGCCGCTATCGCGATGCGCTCGGGGTCATGCCGCCGTCGGGTCTGCCGGATGTCTACCTCGAAGGAGGCGAGCAGCCGCTGCGCGGGCTGGTCTTGCGCTACGCCAAGGGGCGCGGGCCGTTCACGACAGCCCAGGCGAAAGAGCGCTTCGGGGTCGACGTCGAGGCCGTCCTGCACGAGCTCGAGCGCGAGGAGCTGCTCATCCGCGGCGAGCTGCGGCCAGGCGGGACCGAGCGCGAGTGGTGCGATCCAGACGTGCTTCGACGGTTGCGGCGGGCCTCGTTGGCGGCGCTGCGGAAGGAAGTCGAGCCGGCGGAGCAGGCCGCCCTCGGCCGCTTTCTGCCGAGTTGGCACGGGATCGACCGGCGGGCCACGCTGCGCGAAGCGCTTGTGCCGTTGCAGGCACTGGCGCTGCCGGTCTCGCTCTGGGAGTCCGAGGTGTTGCCGCGGCGGGTGCCCGGGTACGCTCCGGCCCAGCTCGACCAGCTCTGCGCCTCGGGCGAGGTCGTCTGGGTCGGCGCCGGCCTCGACCGTGTCGCCGTCTACTTCCGCGAGGATGCGCCGGTGCTCGGCCAGGTCGCCGCGGCCGACCGGCCCGAGGGTGAGCTCCACGACCGGCTGCGCACGGCGCTCGACGGCAGCGCCCTCTTCTGGTTCGACCTGCTGGCTGAGACCGGGCTCGAAACCGAGCAGGCACTCCCGGCACTCTGGGATCTCGTCTGGGCAGGCGAAGTGACGAACGACGCCTGGCAACCCTTGCGCGCCGGACGCCGCTACGGCGTGCCGAAGCCGCAGCGGCGGCCCCGCCGCTTCTCCCGTCGCCGGGCGAGCGAGATCACGGCGACACAGGGCCGCTGGTCACGCACCGAGCGATTGTTCGCGGGTCAGCAGCCGGACCGGCGCGCACTGGCGGAGCTCCTACTCGAGCGGCAGGGAATCGTCACGCGCGACGGCGTTCGCGCCGAGGGGATCCCCGGTGGCTACAGCGCCGTTTACGGCGAGCTGAAGGCGCTCGAGACGCTCGGCCTCTGCCGGCGCGGCTACTTCGTCGATGGCCTCGGCGGCGCCCAGTTCGCGCTCGGCGGAGCGGTCGAGCGGCTGCGGGAACTGCGACCGCGCGAAGGCGACGAGCCGGAAGCGCTCGTGCTCGCGGCCGCCGATCCCGCTCAGCCGTACGGCGCGGCCCTGCCGTGGCCGAAACGGGCGGGGGCGAGAGCCGCACGCGTCGCCGGCGCCAAGGTCGTCCTGCTGGGCGGCGAGCCGGCGCTCTTCGTCGAGCGCGGAGGCCGCTCGTTCGTCTCGCTCCGCGATCCAGCGGACAGCTGGCTCAGGCTCGCCCTTGCCGCTCTGGTCGAGGACGTTCGGAGCCGCGGCACGAAGAAACGCCTCGCTGTCGAGCGCTTCGACGGCGAGCCGGTCACCGAGAGCGAAGCAATGCCGCTGCTCGTCGAGGCCGGCTTCCTTGCCGGGCCTCGTCGTGCCGTCCTTCGTCCCTGACGAGTCGTCCGAGCACGAAGCCGAACAGAGCGTGGCGTGCGGTGGCCTGGGCGAACGCGCGTGGGTTCGTCAGTAGCGGCGGCACGCCCTCCTCGCCGCGGGCCGGGTGGTAGCGGTCGACGAAGTAGCAAAGCGGATACAGGCAGGTGTGCTCCGCGAGCGCCATCGCGAGCGCGAGGCGGCGCGGCTCGACCGCAAGCCGACGGCGGACGGCGTCGAAGGCGACGCCGAACACCGCGCCGTTCAGCGCGTGCAGTGCGAATCCGGCGGTACGCCAGTGGGGGCCGCGCGTCGCTCCCCTACCGAGCAGCGCGATATCCGAGTAGTCGCAGCGAAAGATCCGCTGGTCGATCGGCTCGACGAGTCCCCAAACCGTCGCCGCGGCCGCGCCTGCCGCCGCAGCCCGGAGCCTTTTTCGCGTAGCCACCCGGGTAGCCTGACACGAGTGCCCGAAGGCGATTCCCTGGCGCGGGCCGCGCAGCGGCTGCAGGTGCTCGTCGGCGAGCGGGTCGAGGTCGAGACGCCGCATCCGCGCGCCGCGGTCAAGCGGCTCGCCGAACGCCTCGACGGGCGCAGGCTGCTCGGCGTCGAGGCGGCGGGAAAGAACCTGCTCCTCCGCTTCGAGGACGGTGTCGTTCTACGCAGTCACCTGCGCATGTCGGGCCGTTGGCAGGTGCGGCCGAAAGGATCGAGGCTCGTTGGCCGACCCTGGCTGATTCTGCGTGGCGCCGAGCGCGAGGCCGTGCTCTGGAACGGCCCCGTCCTCGAGCTCGACGATCGCGCCGTCCGCCGGCTCGGGCCGGACATCCTGTCGCAACCGCCTGATCTCCACGCCATGATCGCCAACCTGCGCTGCGATCCCCGCCGCGCCATCGGTGACGCTCTGCTCGACCAGCGCCTCGTCGCCGGAATCGGAAATCTCTGGAAGGCGGAGGCGCTCTGGGAGGCGCGCGTCTCGCCCTGGCGCGGCGTCGCCGAGGTCTCAGACGAGGAGCTCCGCGCCGTGCTCCAGGCAGCCCACCAGCTGATGACCGCCTCGGTCGAGACCGGCCGAGAAAGACGCCTGGTCTACAACCGCCCGGGCCGGGGTTGCCGCCGCTGCGGGACGCCAATCGAATCGCGAGGACAGGGGGACGCCAACCGCACCGCCTACTGGTGTCCTATGTGCCAAGCCTGACCGTCCCGTCCCGAGAGCCCTCTCGCTCGGCTTCACGCCACTCTTCCGCGGCGCCGAGCACGACCGCGCTGGCGTCGCTGCTCGCTCTGCGGATGGGCGACCGTGCGCTCCAAGCGGACGCCCCCGCGCATGCTCACTAGCAGGGTTAGGCCCGCCGAGCGCGTAACCGCAAGGCGTGGCCGTACGCGCTCCGCACCTCTACCGCTCGCTGCGCCTCTTCGGGCTCGCAAGCTTCGCGCTGCTGTCGCAGGAGGTCGAAGCCGGCGCCGAGCTTCAGTTCTCCTTCGAGGAGCACGACGGCGGCAAGCGCCCGCTCTACGAGTACAGGCCGCTCGTAGGCAGCTACGTCGAGGCGCGTGCCGGGCGTCTCGCGGCCCTTCCTGATGCGCTGAGCGTGCTCGAGGAGCTGCGCCGCGAGCCCGCGGCGGCGATCTTCGCGCGGGCGCACGCGGGTGGCGAAGGAAGCGACAACGGAGCCCTGATCCGCACGGTGCTGATGCCGTTGCTCACGGACGTCGCGGAGCACTGCGGCGGCTTCGACTGGAACGACGCGGTCTTCGACCGCGCCTACGGCGAGCTCGAGCGCTCGCTCTTCGGGAGCCGGCGCGCGTATGCCGCCGTCGCGCCGCTGATCGGCCTCGGGGCCGGCAGCCAGATCGAGCTCGGCCGCGGGATCCGCGTCCGCGTCGCGGCGGCAGGCGAGCTGGCCGCGTCGTGGCCGGATGCGGCACGCCTCTTGCCGCCGTCCTTCGGCCGCGAGCCCGACCGGGTCTGCGTCCTCGAGCTCGAGCGTCCACTCCCGGCGGCGGAGACCGCCCCGCCGGACGCGCCTGCAGAGCTCGCCGACGCTGTCACCGCCCTACGGCTGGCAACCGCGGCCGCCGTCGCCGCCGGGCCGGTCCTCTTCGAGCGGCTCGACTGGCGCCCCTACGGGATTCGCCCGGTGCTGCCGATTGCTGCGACCCAGCCGCCGGGCGAGCCCTCGCGGCTCGACTCCTTCCGCGGCAATCTCGTCGGCGCCCTGCTCGAACGGATCTCGAACGCGGACGATGATCCCGACCTCGCTGAGGCGCTCGACCGCTGGGAGCTCTCGCTCTTCGCAACCGAGCCCTTCCGTTCGGAACAGCTGCGCGAGGCGTTGATGGCGCTGCTCGGCGGCGCCGACGGTCTCTGGGCGGCGACCGTCCGCACAGCGCTCCTGCTCGGCGAGACCGCGCGGGAGCGGGCCGAGCAGTTGGAACGCCTGCGCGCGCTCGTCGCAGGCGAGCCCGCGAAGCCGTCGACGGTGGATGCGGTCAGGCGCGCGCTCGTCGAGACGCTGCTGCACGGCGATCGGGCCACACTCGTCGCCGAACTCGACGAGTCGCTGCTCGGCCTGCGGGCGCGGCCCGCGGGCCACCTCACGGCCGTGGCGTAATTCGTCACAGGCCCGGCACGGTCCGGTTTGCATTCAGCAGCTAGGTTCGAAACATGGATGAGGCCCGGGCAGTAATGCACCGGCTGGAGCGGATCGCAGCGCTCGAAAGCGAGGGTGCCGGACCGATGCAGCTGCTCGCCGAGGTCCGCGAGCTCCTGCGCGAGGGCGAAGCGTGGCTGCAGACCGAGCGCGCGGGCACCGGCCTCGCCGCCGACGCGCTGGAACGCTGCCGGGACGCATATGACGCGGGGGCTGTGCCCGTGGTCTAATCGGGACGTGCCGGAGCACGTGGTCCACTGGAACGAGGTCGAGCCCTTCCGCGCCGACGAGGGGGCGTTCCGCTCCAGCTGGACCGATCTCGGCAGGGCCGCGGGCAGCGTCACGGTCGGCGTCAAGCGCGTCCAGGTCGAGCCGAACGCGCGGTCGACGCCGCTGCACATGGAAGGCAGCGAGGAGGAGATCTTCTTCGTGCTCGACGGCTCAGGCCTCTCGTGGCAGGACGACGGCGAAGGCGAGAGGACGTACGAGATCCGAGCCGGCGACTGCCTCGTGCACCTCGCCGGCGCCGAGGCTCATTCTGTCGTTGCGGGCCCGGAAGGGATCGACTATCTCGCCTTCGGCACGCGCGCGAGGGCGGAATATGCCTTCTTTCCGCGGCTGAAAGCAGGCCGCATCGGGATGCTCTGGGCCCAGATGATCGAAACACACCAGTGGACGCAGGAACTCGCGCTCGGCGATCCAGAGTTGCCGGAACCGAGCAACCGCCCGTCGCGGATCGTCAACATCGACGAGCTCGGGGAGGAGGACTGGGGCCGCGGCGACGTACTCGTCCACGGCCGCGACTTGGGAATCGCGGCCGGCTCGGTGCAGACGGGCATCAACTACAACCGGATCGAAGCGGGCATGCTCAGCGCCCCGCCGCACTGCCACTCCGCCGAAGAGGAGATCTTCGTCATCCTCGACGGCACCGGGACGGCTCTGCTCGGCGAAGAAGAGCACTCCGTGCAGCGCGGTCACGTCATCGCCCGACCTGCCGCGACCCGAATTGCGCACGCGTTTCGGGCGGGCGACGACGGGTTGACGATGCTCGCCTACGGCACCCGTGACCGAGGTGCCGACATCGTCTACTACCCGCGCTCGAACAAGACCTATTTCCGCGGCGTGGGCGTGATGATCAGAGCCGAACGGCTCGACTACTGGGACGGCGAGGAGGAGTAGCTGGGCTCAAGAGTAAAGTAAGTGCCGAAATGAGCGAGCTGCGGCCAGGGCTCGCCGCCGTCCGTGATCTTGCGCGGTCCGCCCAGGGAGCCCGAGAAGCGGGCGAGTTGCTCGACCGAATCTGCGCGAGCGTCGCCGAGACGTTCGGCTTCGGGCGAGCGGGCATCTCGCGCTTCCGGCCTGAGACGCGCAAGCTCGAGCTGCTGGCGGCGCACGGCATCTCGGCCGACGAGGTGAGGCAGCTGTCGTCGAGCCTCGACGACTGGCGGATCTTCAAGCGAGCGCTCGAGACCCGCGACCTCGCCTTCATCGAGGACGTCTCAGCCGAGCAGGGCCTGCCGTCCGGAGTCGCTGAAGCCTACGCCGTCCGCGGGGTGCTCGTGATGCCGCTGTTCAGCGAGGATCGGTGCATTGGCTTCCTGACCGCCGACCACGGCGGCGAGCCGTTCGAGCTCGACTCGAGCGCCGCGGAGCTGCTGCGGACGATCGGAGCTCTGGTGGCTTCGTTTCTCGAGGGCGCCCTTGCGCAGGAGGAGCTTCGCCGCCTCGACGAGCTGAAGACGAATTTCATCGCGCTCGCCTCGCACGAGCTGCGAACCCCCGCGGCCGTCATCTACGGAATCAGCTCGACTCTTCACCTGCGGGGCCACGAGCTGGACGACGACCAACTCGCCGACCTTCGGCGCGCCCTGTACGACCAGAGTGAGCGCCTGCGCCGGCTGGTCGATCAGCTGCTCGACCTCTCGCGGCTGGAGGCGAAGGCGATCCGGATTCGCCCGGAGCTGATTCCGGTCCGGAGTCGCGTCGAAGAGCTCGTCGCGTCGCTCGTGCCCGACCGCGCGCCGTCGATCGAGCTGATTATGCCGTCCGAGCTCGAGGCGGTCTCGGACCTCGACGCCTTTGACCGGATCGTCTCGAACCTGATCACGAACGCATTTCGCTACGGCGATCCGCCGGTGCGGATCCAGGCCGAGCGCCAGGACCGGCATTTCAGGCTCGCGGTCGAGGACAGCGGCAGCGGTGTCAATCCGGAATTCGTGCCGCAGTTGTTCGAGCGATTCACACGCAGCGAGGAGTCGGCAGGGACCCCAGGGGGCGCCGGACTCGGCCTCTCGATTGCGCAGTCGTTTGCCAGGGCGCAGGGCGGCGATTTGATCTACAAGCCGATCGAGCCGAGCGGCGCACGCTTCGAGCTCGTGCTTCCGTACCCGAATTCATAAAAAAAGTCCTGCACGAGGCGTCACTTTGCGCCGGCCAAAAGGCCGCGCCGACACGTGCGGCGCGGCCGTTAAACCCGGCTGCTGGAAGCGCACGGTTCAAATCGACGAAAACGCCTGCATTTAGCCCGATAAAGGGTTCGGCTACTATCAGACGAAAGAAAGGGTCTGATGGGGCTGGCACGCCTGCTTCCGCGACCGGGATCCCGGGACGACGACATTTCGAAAGGAGCCACGCTGGGGAGGGTCATCGCCTTCGCCAACCAAAAGGGCGGCGTCGCCAAGACGACTACGGCGCTGAACCTGGGCGTCGCCTTCTCCGAGCAGGGGATGAAGGTGCTCCTTGTCGATCTCGATCCGCAGGGCAACCTGACCATGAGCCAGGGCCTGAATCCGGACGCGATCGAGCGCTCGATGTTCGACGTGCTCGTGCACAAGGTCCCGATCACCGAAGTGATCCATCACCAGGAGGTCGACCTCGCCGTTTCGTCGATCGATCTCGCCGGCGCCGAGCTCGCGCTCTCGAGCATGATCGGCCGCGAGCGGGCGCTCGAGAAGGCCCTCGCGTCCGTGAAGGACAACTACAACTACGTCCTGATCGACACGCCCCCGTCGCTCGGACTGCTGACGATCAACGCACTCGTCGCCTCCAACGGCGTGATCGTGCCCGTCCAGTGCGAGTACCTCTCGCTGCGCGGCCTCGTTCAGCTCGAGAACACGCTTTCGATGATCCGCGAGAACCTGAATCCCGAGGTCGGCATCGAGGGGATCCTCCCGACGATGTACGACAAGCGCACGTTGCACTCGCGCGAGGCAGTCGAGATCCTGGAAGAGAACTTCGGCGAGCTCGTCTTCGGGACGAGGATCCGCAAGACGATTCGCTACGCCGAGGCGCCCGTCAAGGGCAGCTCGGTGCTCAAGTACGACCCCACAGGTAGCGCCGCCGAGGCCTACCGCGAGCTCGCAAAGGAGGTTCTCAATGGCGCGGCGCCGCGCGAGCATGCGTGAAGGCCCGCTCGCGGAGCTCTTCCGCGCGACCGAGGCTGCGCAGAGGCAGGCGGGGAAGGGCGAGCCCGAGCCCGAGGCCACGCCGCCCCCCGAGGCGACGGAGCCGCAGGAAGAGACGGTCGAGCACGTTCCCGAGTTTGCGCTGGAGCAGGAGGAAGCTGCTGTGGCGGCAGTGCCCGACCCCGAGCCTGAGCCCGAGCGGGAGCCCGAGCCGGCACCCGAGCCCGTTCGCCTCGAGCCGGTGCCAGAGCCGCCGCCGATGCTGCAGCCACTCCCGGAGCAGGCGCCGAGGCTCCACCGCGTGCCTCGCGGCGAGACCGCTGCCTACGTGGCCGTGATCAAGGTCGTCGGAGTCGGCGGCGCCGGCCTCAACGCGCTCGACCGGATGATCGATGCCGGGCTTGCACAAGTCGAGTTCGTCGCCGTCAACACCGACATCCAGCAGCTGCGGATGAGCGACGCGCCGGTGAAGATTCACATCGGCCGCGAGCTGACGGAAGGGCTGGGCTCCGGCGCCGATCCCGATCTAGGACGGAGCGCCGCCGAAGAGGCCTACGACCAGATCAAGAACGCGCTGCGCGGCTCCGACATGGTCTTCGTCACCGCCGGTGAGGGCGGCGGCACCGGATCCGGCGCGGCGCCCGTGGTCGCGCGCATCGCCCGTGAGCTCGGCGCACTGACGGTCGGAATCGTGACGACACCGTTCCGCTTCGAGGGCACACGCCGCCGCGGCACCGCCGAGCAGGGAGTCGATGAGCTCCGCCGCAACTGCGACACCGTGATCGTGATCCCCAACGAGCGGCTGCTCGAGGTGCTCGACAAATCGACCTCGATGCTCGACGCCTTCCGGATCGCCGACGATGTGCTCCGCCAGGGCGTCCAGGGTATCTGCGACCTGATCACCTTGCCGGGCCTGATCAATCTGGACTTCGCGGACGTCCGGACGG
This sequence comes from Actinomycetota bacterium, assembly GCA_005883955.1. GTDB lineage: Bacteria > Actinomycetota > Thermoleophilia > Gaiellales > Gaiellaceae > 13-2-20CM-68-14. The sequence continues at coordinate 22,847 of VAXH01000092.1, forward strand.
TCATGAAGGAGGCCGGAACCGCTCTGATGGGAATCGGCTTCTCGACCAGCGAGAACCGTGCGCGCGAGGCGGCCGAGCGGGCGCTCCGCTCGCCGCTGATCGACCAGCAGATTCTCGGTGCGAAGGGCATCCTGCTCTCGATCGCCGGCGGCGACGACCTCTCGCTGTACGAGGTCAACGAGGCGGCCGAGGTGATCCGCGCGGCGTCGACGGACGACACGAACATCATCTTCGGCGCGACCGTCGACGAACGCCTCACCGGCCAGGTCTGGGTAACGGTGATCGCGACGGGCTTCGGCTTCCAGGGTGCGCGCCAGCGCGTCTTCGGTGAGCGCCCGATGTCCGACGACTCGCTCGAGCCCCCAAGTTTTTTGCAAACGTAAAACGCCCCGTGTGATGTCCCGCGCATCGCGCTGCCGGGTTCAGCGGGCTCGCCGGCATGTCGGCGAGCGCTTTTAGCCGGCGGCGGCAAGCGCCGCCTCGTGCAGACGTAGCACCGCCTGCGCAACGCCTGGTTCTGCTCTCGTACTTCGAGCCGAAGACCCTGCCTACCTTGCTCGCGCAGGTCCGACGGGCGCGGCTGCCTGCGGCTGTGCGTGTCTACATCGGAAGCTACGGCCCTAATCTCGCGGTCGCAGCGCAGATCGCCGAGCTCGAGAGCGGGCGCTACGCGCCGATGTTCGCTCTCAGCGAGGACTGGTACCGCCGGCAGCGGCACCTGCCGACCGAGTACGCGCCTCTCGTACCGAAGCGCCTCGGCGGCGAGGTTCCACCGCTCGCCCGGCTCGGCTCGACCAGCGCGCGCGTCTCGTGGGGAGTCGAGCTTGGCGCGCGCTACCGCGACGCTATCCGGGCCGCGGCCGACGCGGGCGCGCAACTAGACGCGTGGCAGCTCGACGAGATCGTGCCCAGCGCCGGAGTGGCCGCGGGTGGGTCGATCCGCGAGTTCACACGCGGCGTCCTGCGCGGACTCGTTTTCGGACGGCCAGCGCTCGGTGATGCCTCGATGCGCGGCTTCGTCTGGGTCGCACACTCGGCGCTCGGAATCGCCCGCCTTGCGATCACTGCCGAGCTGACGACCTTCTGGCGGATGCTCGACCGTGCTGCTCTCGCCTACGTCGGCGAGGAGTACCCACCGTTCGAGGGCGACGCGCGTACCGTCGCCGATTCGTGGGCGTCAGGCCAGCGAGCGCTGGCGGGGGGTGGACCTGTGCGCCGGTCGCTTGCCCGGCGCTACGTCCCCGGGATGACACCAGGCTACGACGTGCGGCCAAATCTCGGCGGCAACGTCCACCACTGGTCGCGCTCGCAAGTCAATGCTTGGCGGGCGACCTATGTCCGTGAGCGCGCCCAGAGCGGCGTCGCGGGGTTCGCCGAGTTCGACTTCCGAGCCGGAAACAGCTCGCGGACGGTCGTGCACGACGTGTTGAGCGCGCTTGCCGCAGCGCTCAAGTAGTGCAGGTCTGAGGACGTTGCCCCGCGAAGGCATCCAGCGCGCGCCGCGCATTGACGTGGATGCTCAGCTTCACGGTGCCCGGCGCGGGGATCCGCAGGCGGATCATCGAATCCTTGCCGGGATCGAGGCAGCCCCTCGAGGCCATCCAGTACGGTGAGTAGCGGATCGCGAGCCGGTACGTGCCCGCCTCGGACGCTCGTACCGTTACCTGGCTCTCGGTTAAGCCGACGACGCTGGCGGGGGCCGGCCCGGTGATCAACGGCCGGGGCGAAGGCACGGCGTAAATGGTGATGTGCTTCGTCTCCACCACCCTCGTGAGGCCCGACTTGCCGCTCTGCAACAGCTTTGCCTCGTCGCGGGCGCTGTAGTCCGGCGGCGCGTCGGTGAGGACGACGTAGCGGACGCCGAGCGAGCGAAGCCAGCTCAGGTACGCGCCCCGGGCCAACCCGTCGTCGCTGTAGAGGAGGCGGTTCTGCGGATAGTCGTTCTGGCGAAACCAACCTCTCGCCAACGGGATACCGGCGCGAGGCAGGTAGACGGCGTCCCAGTGGCCGGCTGTGTCGACCGCCTCGACTCGGTAGGACAGGGTCAGGTGGCGGTGGAGGTAGTCGATCGCCGGCTGCCAGTACGCCTCGGCCGAGGCGGGATCCTCGGACGTCTTGACGAAGCTGAACGCGAGCGGCGTCAGGTTCCAGGAAGCTGCGAGCGCCAGCGTGACGACGGCCACCGGGAGCGGCCGCCACTGACGGAGCGACAACGCGAGCACCGCAACGGGTACGGCGACGTACCGCAGTCGGTCGACATTCTCGCCGAGCGACGACGGAATCGCGAAGGCAGCCAGGCAGGCTCCGAGGTAGACGACGAACAGCCAGCGCAGCGGGCGAGCGCCTTCGACCCGCCATGTCAGAGCCGCGCCGAGGACGCAGAAGACGCAAACCGCGAGCAGTTCCTGCCACGAGAACGGATAGCGGCCGCCGTCGGCGAAGAGGCGCCAGAGCACAGCCTCGGTCGCGCCCATCGCGACGATGATCGCCGCGGGCACGAGGAATTTCCGGCCCTCGCGCCAATGCGCGACGCCGATGCCGGTGAGGACGAGGCTGAGCAAGAGGAACGCGAGCGGGCTTGCTGCGAGCGATAGAGCGGCGAGCGCCCCGAACTTCCACCGCGAACCGGTCTGGAGCGCCCAGATCGCCAGTAGCGCCAGAGCGGCGCCGAGGGCAAACGGGAAGGCTCCGGAGACCACGATGCACGACCAAACGACGGCGAAGGTCCAGCTCGACCAGCGCGCCGCCGGTCCCCACTCGTGACGGAGGACGACGGTGAAGGCGAGCGCGGCGACCGCCACCGTTGCGACGGCGAGCGGCTTGATCCCGACCAGCGCCGCGAACGGGTAGTAGATGACGCTGTAGGTGATGAAGCTGTACCGCCCCGCGTACCAGAAGTTGTTCCAGAGCGCGAAACCGTGTTGGAGGAACGCCGTGCGCTGGTAGGCGTGGGCCGCGAAGTCGGCGCCCGGCGGGCCGAGCCAAACGAGCAGCGACGCAAGCAACGCGGCGGCCGCGGCGCAGAGAACGGCCTCGCGCGCAACCGTAGTCGTGCGGACTTGCACTTCTCGGCACGATAACGACGACGACGGCGCTTGCGACGAGTGCATGCGGGCTCGGGGCGTGCCTACCCGCGCGATGCGGGCGTTACGCTTGTGCCATGAGGGGCGCGGTGGCGGCCGGGCACACGCTGACCGCCGAGGCGGGCGCCGAGGTGCTGCGTGAGGGCGGGAACGCGGTCGACGCGTGCATTGCCGCTGCCTGCATGTCGTGGGTCACCGAGAGCACCCTCACCAGTCCGGGCGGCGGCGGCTTCCTGCTCGTCCGCGAGTCGTCCACGGGGCGAGTCCGCCTGCACGATTTCTTCATCGCGATTCCCGGTCAGGGCCTCGCTCGCCCCCTGGGCGAGATGGAGGCGGTCGACGTCGAGTTCGACCGGGGGACATCCCAGATCTTCCGGATCGGCGCTGCCTCCGTCGGCGTTCCCGGGGCGATCGCCGGGCTCGAGGCGGCGCACCGCGCCTACGCGACCCTGCCGTGGCGGCGCCTGCTCGAGCCGGCAATCGCCGTCGCGCGCGACGGGCACGAGCTCACGAAGCCGCAGGCCTTCCTGCACGCGATCCTCGACGTGATCCTGCGGCGCACCGAGACCGGACGCAAGATCTTCGGTCCCGAAGGCGTGCGCCTCGTCGCGGGTGACCGGCTCGTAATGCCCGAGCTCGCCGCCACGCTCGAGCTGCTCGCCGAGCAGGGCGCGGCCGCTTTCTACGGTGGCGAACTCGGTCGTCGGGTCAGCGAGCATGTCAAGGCGGAGGGCGGCAGCCTGACGGAGGAAGATCTCGCCGAATACCGCGTTATCTCAAGGCGACCGATCCGCAGCTCCTTCGACAACTACGAGTTCGTCTCGAATCCGCCGCCTTCCTCGGGTGGAGTCCTGATTGCCTACGCGCTCCAGCTGCTGTCGCGTCTCGGAGTCGGCGGGCAGCCGGGGAGCGCCGAGGCAACCGCGCGCCTGGCCGAGGTGATGCGCGAGCAGACACGTGCACGCGGCGGCAGCTTCACGAGCGATCTCTATCGCGGCGGGCTCGCGGGTCGGCTCTTTGGAAGCATCGATGCAGCGGCCAAGCGGATCGAGGCCCGCGAAGCCGGCCGCTCCGAGCCGGCCGGCGCTCCCGGGACGACCCACATCTCGGCCGTCGATGCCGCAGGCAACGCCGCCTCCCTCACGGCCTCGAACGGCTCCGGCGCGGGCGTGATCGTGCCCGGCACCGGCATCCACCTGAACAACATGCTCGGTGAGTACGACCTCAATCCGGTCGGCCGCCGAAGCCAGAGGGCAGCCGCCGGGCGGCGTCTGACCAGCATGATGGCCCCCTCGGTCGTGCTCGACGGTGGCCGGCCGCGCCTCGTCGTCGGCAGCGCAGGCTCGGTGCGCCTGCGCGGAGCGGTACTGCAGATCGTCGTCAACGCCACGCTGCACGGCATGGATGTGGGCAAGGCGATCGCGCAGCCACGCATACATCTCGAGGAACCGCATCTTCATTGCGAGGGCGGCTCCGACCCGGCCGAGCTCGACCGGCTCGCGCAATGGGGCTACGAGCTCGTGCGCTGGCGGCGGCGAAATCTCTACTTCGGCGGTGCCGCTGCGGTCGAGCTGCTCGAGGACGGCAGTCTCGATGCGGCCGGAGATCCACGCCGCGGCGGCCATGGAGTCGTGGTGTGAACGGGTACCTCGTCAGGCGCGCGACCCCGGCTGACGCTTCCGCCCTTGTCGAGCTAGGGCGCCAGGTCAGCTCGGAGCCCGAGGCTTGGCTGATCACCGAAGGGGACTGGCGCAACGTCGGCGACGAGCGCCGCTATCTGCGCGCGGTTCGGCGGTCGCCGCACGCGGCAGTCTTCGTCGCCGAGAACGAGGCCGGGATCGTCGGCCGCCTCTCGCTCGCGCGCGACTCGCACCCTGCGAGCCACCACGTCGCCGATCTTGGCTTGATGGTCGCCGCTGGCCACCGGCGCCGCGGGATCGGAAGATCGCTGCTCGAGCAGGCGGTGGAATGGGCCCGGGAGAGCGAGATCGAGAAGCTCGAGCTGCACGTGTTCCCGCACAACGAGCCGGCGATCAAGCTGTACGAGCAGTTCGGGTTCGAGCGCGAGGGCCTGCGGCGGGGTCATTTTCGCCGCGGCGGCCGGCTGGTGGACGCTGTGCTGATGGCGTACCGCGTCGACTGACATGCGAGAGCCCGTACCTAGACTGAGACGATGCAGTCGCTCGTCCACGACTACGGGCTGTTCATCCTTTTCCTGCTGATCGCGATGGAGTCCGCCGGGATCCCGCTTCCCGGCGAGACGGCGCTCGTGGCCGCCGGCGTTCTTGCCTCGCAGGGCGACATGAGCATCGTCGCGGTGATCGCGGTCGCCGCCGTGGCAGCGATCGTGGGCGACAACGTGGGCTACTGGGCGGGGGTGGTCCGAGCGCTTCTTCAAGCGCCACGGCGGCAAGACGATCTTCCTCGCGCGCTTCATAGCCGTCCTGCGCGTAACTGCGGCGTGGCTCGCTGGCATCAGCAAGATGCACTGGTGGCTCTTCTTCCTCTGGAACGCTGCAGGGGGAATCGTCTGGGCGGTCGCGGTCGGCTTGGTCGCGTTCTACGCTGGGCAGGCGGCGGCTGCGGCGATCGGCCGCTACGGACTGATCGCCGGGGCCGCGATCGTCGTCCTGCTCGTCGTCGGGGCGTTCGTGTTCCGCTTCATTCGGCGGCGGATGCTGGGAGCCGAGTCCGAGGCGTAAGCCGGCTAGCGAGAAGGGTTCGGCCGCCGTGGGACGAAATGTGTGAGCCGTGGCAATGCTGGCGGGGCTCTGCGAGGCGATCGATGCTCGTCCTTACATGGAGGGTCACGGCTCGCGCGTCAGCAGGCTTTCAGAGGCGATCGCACTTCGGCTCGGCTGGGGCGCCGGGCGGATTCGCCGCCTGCGCATCGGGGCGCTTCTGCACGACGTCGGCAAGCTCGCGATCTCCGACACGATCTGGGACAAGCCGGGGCGTCTGAGCGAAGGCGAATTCGCGGCGATCCGGCGCCACCCCGCGGCCGGGATGAGGATCCTTGCGCGTCAGCCCGATTTTCGCTTCGTGATCCCGTATGTGCTCTTCCACCACGAGCACTGGGACGGGGGCGGGTATCCCTGCAGGCGCCGGGGCGACGAGATCCCGCTCGAGGCGCGGGTGCTCGCCGTCGCCGACGCGTTCGACGCGATGACGTCGCCGCGGCCGTATGGGCCGCCGCTGCCGATAGACGAGGCACTGGCGGAGATCGACCGCTGCACGGGAACGCAGTTCGACCCGCTCGTGGCCGGTGTCTTCGTGGAGCTTTGCCGCGCCGCCCCGCCGCGCCTGCTCGCAGCGCAGGGCTAGTTTTCCCCCGTGATCGAGGCCGTTCGCGGCGATATCACCGAGCAGGCGGTCGACGCGATCGTCAACGCCGCGAACTCGAGCCTCCTGGGCGGAGGCGGCGTCGACGGCGCGATTCACCGCGCCGGCGGACCGGAGATCCTCGCCGAGTGCCGGCTGCTCGGCGGCTGCGACACAGGCGGCGCCAGGGCGACGACGGCCGGGCGGCTGTCTTCCCGCTACGTGATCCACGTCGTCGGCCCGGTCTGGCGGGGAGGCGAAGCCGGCGAGGCGGAGCTGCTGGCGTCGTGCCACCGGCGGGCGCTCGAGCTGGCCGCGGAGCTCGGCTGCACGAGCATCGCGTTTCCGGCGATCTCGACAGGCATCTACGGCTACCCCGTCGAGCTGGCCGCCCCTGTCGCCGTCGCCGCCGCGCGCAGAGCGCAGCGCCCGCCGGTCGAGCTCGTCCGCTTCGTTCTCTTCACCCCAGTCCATCTGGACGCCTTCCAACGCGCGCTGACCGAGGCCAAGTAACAGACTGTTACAAGCATATTTGCGGTTGAACCGAGGAACGGTCGGGGTCTGCAGCCGTTCGACTTAGTAACAGCCTGTTACTAAGTCTGTCTAGAGTGCGGCCCAGACCTCGAGCTTCTGGCGGGTGCGGCGGATGACCTCGTCCGTGAACTCGTTCGTGCCGGCGTGGCCGCCGAGGTCGGCGGTGCGGATGCCGTCGGCTACTGCTTCGAGACAGGCCTCGCGGATCGCGCGGCCCGCTTGCTGGGCCTCGTCGGTGCCGTAGCCGAGCAGCGCGGCGGCGGCGAGGATCATCGCCATCGGATTGGCAACGTCCTTGCCCCGGAGCGAAGGAGCGGTCCCGTGAGCGGCTTCGGCCATCACCGTCCGCGGCTCGAGCTT
>VAXH01000050.1 GCA_005883955.1 Actinomycetota bacterium
CCGTGTTGTAGGCGATCACGCTCTCCGTGTTGTAGGCGATCACGCTCTTGTTCAACGTGACCGAGCTGCCGGGACCACCGCCCGCCCCGTTGCCGCTGGCGATCCCGCCGCCGCCAGGGCCGTCGTTGTGATCGACCATGCTGGCGTTCAAGGTCAGCGTCGACGCGAGGCTGAGCAGCCCGCCGCCGCCGCTGCCGGTGTCCGGCACCGTGTTCGAGCTCACCTCGCTCTTGTTCAGCGTCGTGGTGGCACCGAAGGCGCTAGCGACTCCGCCACCGGCGTCGTTCGCGAAGTTCCCGGTGACGGTCGCGCTGTTCAGGGTCAGCGTCCCCGAGACGTTCAGGATGCCGCCGCCTGCTCCGGCCGCCATGTGCCCCAGCACCTTGCCGGCCGTGATCGTGACGCCGTTCAGTGTCAGCGCACCACCCGAGCTCCCGTCGACCATGAAGATCCGGAAGTTGCTGCTGTTGCCTGCAATCGTCGCTCCCTTGCCGTTCACTGTGATTGGAGTGACGACCACAGGCAGGCCGTTGCCGCCGACGGCCGGGTTATTCGCCGTCGTGAGCGAATACGTGCAACCCGAGGCGAGGTTAATCGAGCCGCCCCCGCCAGCATTGACGGTATTCAACGCCGCAACCAGCCCGGCCCCACCCGCCGAACATGGGACATTCACCGAAGCTGCCGCCCCGGCAGCCGTCGAGGCCACCACGGCCGCTGCGGCCGTAGAGACGACTAGGACGCCGAGACGTCCGGCACCTTCACGCACACGCTGAAGCATCCGCAATCTCCCCTTTCACCTCTCATAGCCGGCATACGCCGGCCCACCACGTGGGATTGTCCCGCACGTGGCCACAAGCCGCAATGGCGCCCTTTCGCTTCGGGCGGGTGGATTATTGATGCTCGTGTCGCGGATGGGCGGCGGGCACTGTATTCGTCATCACTCTCGTGGCGGAGGCCGTCGTCGCCGCGTGGGCGTCAAGGTGAACCAGGACGATTCGGCGGCAAAGATCGCCAACGCCCTGCCGCGCCGTCACGGACACGGCTTGCGCACTGCGAAGTTCAGTGGAGCGTGCCGGGATCGAACCGGCGACCTCCGGCTTGCAAAGCCGGCGCTCTCCCAGCTGAGCTAACGCCCCGAACCGTTCCAGTGTAGAGCGTTGGTTTGCTGGCGGCGCCGCGCGTTACCCGGTGGGTCCCCGCAAGAAGAACCGGCGGCCTGTGCGGGCCGCCGGTTCGTTCCGGGAGAGGAGTCAGGGATTAAGCAGCACGAGCGAGGCGCTCTTCGTGGCGGGCTCGCTTGATGATTTCGTCGCGGTCGCCGAAGCGGAGGTGGGCTCGGAGCAGCCGCTCCTCGTCCCAGAGACGCTGGATGCGGTCCTCGAGCTCCTTGACCTCAGCGGCGACTTCGGAATCGTGGCCGTGAGAAAGCACGTGCCAAAGCTCGGCGCGGCGCTCGGTCGCGCGCTCGATCTCGGCCTTGATCTGAGGGAGTGTCTTCATGTTTCTTGAAAACGACCGGGCCGGGCTCGTCATTCCAGATACCACTTAAGAGAAACATGAGCACGACGAAGGCACCTACCACGCCCCCTGCAACAGCCAGCCAGGTGAGAAAAGCGGCCAACGCGTCACCACGCCGGCCGTAACGGCTGCCGCTTCGCGACCAGGTGAACCGTCACCGCCCCGAAGGCGAAGCCCCCGATGTGCGCGAAGACGGCGACTCCGCCGGTGGCCTCAGGGTGCAGGATGCCCAATCCGCCCTCCAAGGCCTGCAACAGGAACCAGATGGCAAGGAAGACGAGCGCGGGGATCTCCCAGAGGAAGAAAAAGAACCCTAGGAAGACCGCCGTCAGTACCCGCGCTTTCGGCAGCAGCAGGAAGTAGGCGCCGAGAACCGCAGCGATCGCCCCGCTGGCGCCGATGTTCGGAATGCTCGCGTCATGCGCGCCGCCGAATTGCAGCGTCACAAAGGTTTGCAACGCGGTTGCGGCGAGGCCGCCCACGAGATACCAGAGCAAGAAGCGAACCTTCCCCAAGGCGTCCTCGACGTTGTTGCCGAAGATCCAGAGGAAGAGCATGTTGCCGCCGATGTGGATCCAGCTTGCGTGCATGAACATCGAGCTGAAGAGCGTTTCGACGAGCTCGTGGTGGTGGCGCGCGATGCCCTCGCACGGGCCCTGCACCTCACAGGGGTAGTAGCCCCAGTTGATCACTTCCTTGTCGACGCCTTCGCGGAACTCCCACAACCACACGAGCGAGTTGGCGACGATCAGCCCGATCGTGACGAACGGCGTTGTTCTCGTGGGGACGTTGTCCTTGAGCGGAAGCAACGCGCTATGACATCACGAGATGACCAGCGCCATCAGCGCCTTCTGGGCATGGAGCCGGTTCTCGGCCTGGTCCCAAACAGCTGACTGCGGCCCGTAGAGGACGTCCTCGGTGATCTCCTCCCCGTAGTGTGCCGGCAGGCAATGGAGGACAATTGCGTCCTCCTTCGCGAGCCTCACGAGCTCGTCGTCGATGCCGAAGCCGGCGAGGTCGCGCAGGCGGCGTTCACGCTCCTCCTCCTGGCCCATGCTCGTCCACACGTCCGTGTAGAGGACGCCGGCGCCGGCGGCGGCCTCGCGCGGATCGGCCAGCAGCTCGATCGTCGCGCGGCTCTCTGCGGCGGCCTCCCGCGCAATCTCGACGGCCTCGGCCGACGGCTCGTAGCCCTTCGGCGTTGCGGCGCGGAAGTTCACCCCAAGCTTCGCCGCCGCGACCATCAACGAGGCGCAGACGTTGTTGCCGTCGCCGAGGTAGGTAAGGACAACGCTCTCGAGCGGGCCCAGCCGCTCGCGAATCGTCATCACGTCGGCGAGCGCCTGGCAGGGATGGGAGCTGTCGGTGAGGCCGTTGATGACCGGGATCGACGCGTTCCTAGCCAGCTCTTCGACGTCCTCCTGCGCGAAGGTGCGGATCATGATCGCGTCTAGGTAGCGCGAGAGCACCGTCGCCGTGTCCTTGAGCGTCTCGCCCCGGCCGAGCTGGAGATCGCCCGCCGAGAGGTTGAGGCCGGTGCCGCCGAGCTGGGCGATTCCTACCTCGAAGGAGACCCGCGTCCGCGTCGAGGGCTTCTGGAAGATCATCCCGAGCGTCCGGCCGGGGAGGAGGTGATGCGGTTCGCGCCGCTTTTGCAGCTCCTTCAACTCATCGGCGAGGTCGAGGACGCGCTCCAACTCGTCGCGCGACCAGTCCGCGACGCGCGTGAAGTCACGTCCCTTCAGGCCCTCGAGCGTTGCAACCATGCGGGTTCGATGCTACTCGATCAGAGACTTGACAGTAGGACGCTCAGGTTTTATATTGGCGATCGAGTTATAGAGCAACACGAATCCGAAAGGAGGGACAGATGGCGACTCTGGTTCGTTGGGAGCCGTTCCGCGAGATCGCGACGCTCCAGAACGACATGAGCCGGCTCATGAATTCGGTCATGGGCGCAAACGGCGAGACCACGACCCGGACCTGGGTTCCGGCCGTCGACGTCTGGGAGAAGGACGACGAGCTCGTCTACGCGTTCGATCTTCCCGGGCTCCCCGAAGACAAGATCTCGATTGAGTTCGAGGACGGCGCGCTGATCGTCTCCGGCGAGCGCGAGCGGACGGAGGAGACCTCAGAGCAGAACTTCTACCGCTTCGAGCGGCGGTTCGGCAGCTTCTCGCGCACCGTCGGCCTGCCGCAGGGCGTGACCGAGGACTCGATCAGCGCCGACTACCACGACGGCGTGCTCGAGGTGCACGTGAAGAAGCCCGAGCAGCCGAAGCCGCGCCGGATCGAGATCGGCGGTAAAGGCAGCAAGACGATCGAGGGCAAGGCCGAGAAGAAGTAGCTCACGCGCTTCTCTCGATCGCGAGGGCGGCCCCGGCGCGGCCGCCCTCGCCGCTTTCACGCAGGGCCGAATCGCGCGTGAGCGTCTTCGCCGAGGTCCTGGCGAAGGCGTGCCAGGCCCGTGAACATGCGGCTCTTGATCGTGCCGAGCGGCTGGCCGAGGCGCTCGGCGAGCTCCGACTGCGTGTAGCCGCCGTAGTAGGCGAGCTCGATCGCCTCCCGCTGTTCCGCCGGGAGTCGCCGCAGGGCCTCGCGGATCGCCTGGCGCTGGGTGGCGAGCTCGGCCTCGTCGGCCGCCTCGGCGCCCGCCGGCTCCGTTTCCGGCTGGAGCGGCTCGGTTCGGCGCCGTTCCTCGCGGCGCACCAGGTCGACGGCCCGGCGGTGGACGAGCGTGAGTAGCCAGGTGCTCGGCTTCGCCCGCTCGGCGGTGAACCGGCCGGCCGCTCGCCAGACGCCGAGGAAGGCCTCCTGCACCGCGTCCTGCGCGAGCGCGTCGTCGCGGAGGATCCGGAACGCGAGTCCGTAGGCGAGCCGGCCGAAGCGGCGGTAGAGCTCGGCCAGCGCCTGCTCGTCGGAGCGCTCGACCAGAGCGACGACGGCCTCGTCCGAGAGATGCGCGAGCTCGCGCGCGGTCGTTCGCGATTGCCCTGTACGCCGCCCCCGCAGCGAGATCACTCCTCCCTCTCCCCGGCCACTCATCGCGGCTAGCTCGGTCTCACCTGTGCCTGGAGCAAGATCGCGCTGGTTGGAGCGGGGACTCCGCCACGCTTCTCGAGCGTCACGGCCACCTTTGCCGGAGCTCGGACCGGCTCGGTCAGCAGGATGTATTTGCGACCGGCCCCGCCTCGGAAGAGCCCTGCCGGCTGGACGCTGTTGCCGACAATCACCCACGCCTCGTAGGTCTTGTCCGGAGAAGCGGCCGGGAGGCTGTCCGCGATCAGAACCGCCTTCTCGGTCGGCGCCACGCAGACGGCCCCGCTGCTTCCGCTCGTCGGCGTCTTCGAGCAGTCGGAGAGGATGTCGATCAGTGCCTTCTGGTCCTTGCGGATCGACTTCTGCCGGTCGAGCGAGTTCGAAAGGTGGACGGCCCAGATGCCGAGTGCAATGGCGGCGACCGCGGCGGCCGCGCTCAGCGCCGCGGCGGGAATCGCAACGCGCTGCCGGAGCGGGACGACGTTCGGGCGCTCGGCCCGCGCGGCGGCCAGGATCCGGTGCTCCAACGTCTCGGGCGGGGCCCGTAGGTCGACGTCGTAGGCCAGCGTGCTCGCGGTTTCCCTGAAGGACGCAACCTCTTCGCGGCAACGCTCGCAGCCGGCGAGATGCGTCTCGTAAGCCTCGAGCTCGTCGCCGTCGAGCGCGTCGAGAGCGTAAGCGGCGGAGAGCTCGTGGGGGGAACCGTCGTTCATCCGGCGTCGCGTGAGGGATACCACAGCGCCGTCAGAAGTAGTACGGCGCCAGGCTGAGCGCCGCGAGCGCGTACCAGACGCCGAAGGCGAGGCTCGCGCAGCCGAGGACGGGGGCGAACCGCGAGAGCGAGCTGCGCCCAGGCGAGGTCGCGAGCATCATTCCCCAGCCGGTCGA
>VAXH01000093.1 GCA_005883955.1 Actinomycetota bacterium
CGACGACCTCGTTCTCCGCGACGAGCCGTCGCGCTAGCGTCGTCCCGATAAACCCGGCGCCGCCCGTGATCAACACCCGTTTCCCGCTCAAGGACACGCGGCGAGTGTAACCGCCGCCTTTCGGCCGACGGCTATCATCGTCCCCCGTGGCAACGGCGCCCGCAAAGGTCGAGCGCGAGTTCGTCGATGGGTTCCTGCGGGACGCGGCGGCGCTGGCGGGCTACCGGCGCGAGGTCGAAGAGAGCGGCCTGATCGAGCATCTCGAGCGCGCGACGACATACTTCTGGGACACGGTCGCGGGTGAGACGGCGCGCGGGGGTCGCTACAACACCGGCCGGGTCACGGGCCGTGAGGGCTACGACGAAGGCATGTATCTCTACTCGATCGTGCGGGCACTGAGACCGTCGGTGGCGGTGGAGACCGGCGTCTGCAACGGCGTCTCGACCGCGTTCCTCCTGCTCGCGCTGAAGGAGAACGGCTCCGGGCGGCTGTACTCGATCGACTATCCGGAGATCGCGGGTGCCGACTACGGGCCGGACGAGTTCTGGGAAGGCAAGGGCGGCGCGGTGATTCCGAAGGGCAAGAAGCCGGGCTGGATGATCCCGGAGGAGCTCCGGGAGAGCTGGGAGCTGATCCTCGGCCGCAGTCAGGAGAGACTGCCCCCTCTGCTCGAGCGCCTGGGCGAGATCGACCTGTTCATGCACGACAGCGAGCACTCCTACGAGTGCATGTCGTTCGAGTTCGGGGCCGCCTACGACGCGCTCAGAGTGGACGGCGTGCTGATCGCCGACGACATCACCCAGAACACGGCGATGTCCGACTTCGCAACTGCGCACGACCGCACGCCGATTCCGATCGGCGTCAAGATGGCGTTCTTCGTGAAGTGATTTGAGCAGGGTCTTGCTCGTCGGCGCTGGGCGACACCAGCGCCGCGTCATCCAGCGCGCTCACGAGCTCGGCGTCGAGGTGGTGGCGGTCGACCGGAACGCCGACGCCGTCGGTCTCGCGGAGGCCGAGGTCGGCGAGGTGGTCGACTTCAGCGACGTCGGCGCCGTCGTCGAGGTCGGCCGGCGGCACCGTGTCGAGGGGGTCGTCACGTTCGCGGCCGAGCGAGCCGTTCCGGTCGTCGCCGCAGTGGCGGAGGAGCTCGGCCTCTCCGGCATGGGAGCCGAGACCGCTCACCTGATGACGCACAAGGTCGCGCAGCGGCGCCGGCTCGCCGAGGCAGGCGTCCCCCAGCCGCGGTTCGCCGCCGCGCGCGACCTGCACGAGGCGCGGGTGGCGATGGAGACAGTCGGCGCGCCGGCCGTGCTCAAGCCGGCCGACTCGGCCGGGCAGCGCGGCGTCTTTCGGATCGAGAGCATCGACGACCTCGAGCGGCACCTGTATGCCGCGCTGGCCGAGTCGGCCTCCGGTGAGGTGATCGTTGAGGGCTTCCGCGACGGACGGGAAGTGAACACGCTGTTCGTGATCCGCGACGGAGTGCCGTCGCTCGTGACGCTGTCAGACCGAATTCGCCCCGCCGGCGCCGGCTTCGGCGTCGCGCTCACGCATCTCTACCCCTCGACGCTGTTCGGTTACGGCCTCGAGCAGGCCGAGGAGACAGCCGGCTCGTCGCTGCGGGCTCTCGGGATGCCGGTAGGGATCGGCTACCCGCAGTTGCTCGTGGGCGACAACGAAGGCGTCGACGTGGTCGAGGTCGCGGGCCGGATCCCCGGCGGCCAGATGGTGGACGTCGCGCTCCACGGCACGGGCGTCGACCTGATCGAGGTGGCGCTGCGGCAGGCGCTCGGCGAAGCGGTCCCCGACGAGCTCGTCCAGCCGCGTTTCATCCAGCCGCTCGCGATCTTCTTCCTGACCGCCGAGCCGGGTCCGCTCCCGACGGGTCGCGTCAAGAGCTTCGGCGGCCTGGAACGGGTGCTGGCATCCCCGGGCGTCGTCCAGGCGGACCTGTTCCTCGTCGAGGGCGAGACGATCCGGCCGGTCCAGCGCGACGGCGATCGGCGCGGCTACGTGATCGCGCTCGGTGCCACGAATCTCGAAGCGCTCGAGCACGCGGAGACGGCGGCGCGGCTCGTGGACGTCGAGGTGGAGTGAGATGGCTTGCGGGTTCGACCTCGTGCACTACCGCGAGCTGCTCGACGCGGCCCGGGCGGGCGCCTACCGCTTCGCCGCCTTCGACCGGCCGCCGCGGCCCGGCGACCTGCTCCTGCGGCATGACGTCGATCTCTCGCTCGCCGCCGCCGTCGCCCTGGCCGAGCTCGAGGCCGAGGCCGGCGCGACCGCGACCTACTTCCTGATGACCGAGAGCGTGTTCTACAACCTCGCCTCGAAGGAAGGCGAGGCGACGCTGGCGCGCCTGCGCGAGCTCGGGCACCGCGTCGGCCTCCACGCTGTCTACCCGCGGCTCGAGCTCGACGACCGTTTCGATCCCGTGCTCGCCTGGCACAACCCCGATCCCGAGTTCATGCGCGAGCCACTCGACGACGCCGTCAACGTCATGCAGCCGGGCTACTTCGATCCCGATCACTACCGCTCCGATTCGAACCAGCACTGGCGGAGCGGCTGCCCGCACGGAGAGCTTGCCGCCGGCGGCTTCGAGTGGCTGCAGCTGCTCACCCACCCCGAGATCTGGGCCTACCCGGGCGCGACGATGCGCGAGACGATGCTGGCGATGCTCGACGCCGAGCGCGCACGCGACCTCCAGCGTCTCGCGGACGACCGGATCGACTTGATATGAGGCCGCTGACCGTTCTCCTCACGGCCTCGGGCGTGCCGGGATCCGCGGCGCTCGTCCGAGCGCTGCGCGAGAACGGCGAGCGGGAGCTTCGCCTCGTCGGCACGGACATGTCCGAGCTGGCGATCGGCCGGCACTTCTGCGACGCCTTTCACGTCGTGCCGGCCGGGGACGACCCGGGTTTCGTTGACGCGCTCGCCGAGATCTGCAAGCGCGAGCGAGTCGACGCGCTGCTCCCGCAGTCGTCCTTCGAGCTGCAGGCGCTCGCCGAGGGCAAGGAGCGCTTCGGCGACACCACAGTGCTCGTCGCCGGCCCTGAAGCTGTGCGCCGGTCGAACGACAAGGCGGCGACCTACGCGCTGCTCGACGCGATCGGCGTCCGCGGGCCGGCCTGGCGCCGCGTCACCGGCGCAGCCGAGGTCGCCGCCGCGGCGCGCGAGCTCGGCTACCCGGACGAGGACGTCGCCTTCAAGCCGCTCGTCTCCTCCGGCTCGCGCGGCTTTCGCATCGTCTCGGCGGCCGCGGACCGCCGCCGCCAGCTGCTCGAGAACCGTCCGGGCATCGCGGAGGCGCTGCGGCTGGAAGAGTTGGTCGAGCTGCTCGGCGACGACCGAACCGAGGCGCTGGTGATGGAGCTCGCGCGCGGCCCGGAGCGAACGATCGACGGAATCGCGCGCGGCGGCCGGATCGTGCTCGGCCACCCGAAGACCCGCGAGGAAATGCGAGCTGGCCTCGCGATGTACTTCCAGACCCTCGACGACCAGGAGCTGATGCACATCGCCGCGAGGATCGCGACAGAGCTCCAGCTCGACCACTTCTTCAACATCCAGCTCGTCGGCGAGGCGGTGATCGAGATCAACCCGCGGATCTCGACCGTCGTCTACCAGGAGGACCTCAACCTGCCCTATCTCGGGATCAAGCACGCGCTCGGCGAGCTCTCCGACGACGAGCTCGCGTCGCATGCAAGCCGCATCCGCCCTGGCCGAAAGGCCTTACGGTATTTCGATCAGGTGGAATGGGACGCTGGTTGATGGAAAAGTCCGAGGTGCCGGCGAAACCGGGCTTTGCCGGGCGTAGCTCACACGCGTCTGCATGAACGCTGCGAAGAAGGATGGCGCTCGTGGGGGAACCACGCGTTCCCCCACGGTGGTCCATTGCCCGGTGAACTTCGCCGGCATTGGCTGGACGAACGTGCAGGCGCTGCGGCGAAAGGGCGTCGACGCCCGGCTCGTCGTCTTCAACACGCAACCGGCCCATCCGGAGGCCGACGTCGACCTGCGGCTGCCGACCGAGCCCCAGTGGCGCCGTCAGGCCGCGCAGTTTCGCGCGCTCGCGAGGCTGCTGCCGACGACCGACGTCTTCCATTTCTACTTCGGGCTGACGCTCGTCCCGAAGCGCTTCCAGTTCCCGATCCTGAAGGCGGCCCGCAAGAAGTCCGTCTTTCACTTCGTCGGCTCGGACATCCGCGGCAAATCCCCGGAGGAGCTCGCCTACGGCCGCCTGGCGGACGCGCAGATCGTCGGCTCGCACGACGCAACGCGCTGGATCCCGGAGGCGATCGTGGTGCCGCCCGGCATCGAACTCGGAGCGATCGAACCGGTGCCTCCGCGCCCGGTTGGGCCGCTGCGCGTCGCCCATGCCGCCCTCTCCCGGCGCCGCAAGGGCAGCGACCTGATCGTCGCCGCCTGCGCGGAGCTCGGGCTCGAGCTCGACGTGATCGAGAACGTGCGCCACGACGAGGTCGGTCTCCGCCTCGCCGAGGCCGATGTCGTCGTCGACCAGCTGAACTCGGGCTGGTACGGCCTCTTCGCGGTCGAAGCGATGGCGTACGGGAAGCCGGTCGTCGGCTACCTCCACGACGAGGCAGCGGCGCGGACAGAGGCCGCGTTCGGCGTGGAGGTCCCGATCGTGCGGACGACGAAGGAGACGCTCGTTGCCGACCTGAGGACGCTCGTGTCCTCGGACGAGGAGCGCCGGGCTCGAGGAGCCGCGAGCCGCGCCTACGTCGAGCGCGTCCACGACGCCGACAAGATGGCCGACCGCCTGATCGACATCTACTCTCGGCTCTGACCGTGCAAGAGGTAACCCACGTCGATGGTTCCTGAGCCGGGTGAAAGCGGCTGCGGCGGCAAAGCCGCCCCAGCCTCCACATCGACATCGCAAGCGACGTCTCAGCTCTAAGTGCCGCTAGCGCAGCAAATCAAGCGCCTCCTCTCGCAGTCGCTGATCTACGGGCTGGGCGGCCTGGTCGCGCGGTTCCTCTCGGTGCTGCTGCTGCCGCTCTACACGAGCTACCTGCACGGCCGCGACTACGGCCGGGTCGAGACGCTGACGGCGCTGACGGCGGTACTCGTCGTCGTGCTGCGGCTCGGGATCTCGAGCGCCTTCTTCCGCTTCTACTTCGACTCGACCGAGCTGGCGCACCGGGTGCGCGTCGTGCGGACGTCGTTCTGGTTCACGATCACGAGCGCCACGCTCGGGCTGGCCGCCGGCTCGATCGCGGCGCAGCCGATCGCCGATGCGCTTTCGCTCGGCCACGACCAGGCCTGGCTGGTCCGGGCGGCGTTCGTCGGGCTCTGGGCGCAGCTGAACTACGAGCAGCTGACGTCGCTCTTCCGCGTCGAGGAGCGGCCGGTGCTCTTCGCCATCGCCACGCTCGCGAATCTGCTGATCACGGTCGCGGCGACCGTCGTGCTGGTCGTCCACTTCCACCAGCGGGCGATGGGCGTGATCGTCGGCAACTGGATCGGAACGCTCGCCGTGTGGGTCGCGCTCGTCAGCTATCGCCGCTACCAGCTCGGGCTCGAGTTCGACCGCGGGCTCTTCCGCGCCATGAACCGCTTCGGGATGCCGCTCGTGCCCGCTCAGCTCGCGATCTGGACGCTCAACTTCGCCGACCGCGTCTTCATCGCGAAGTACAAGGGTCAGACCGAGGTCGGCCACTACTCGATCGGGGTTCGGATTGCGTCGGCGACGCTGCTCCTGCTGACTGCCTTCCGGCTCGCCTGGCCTGCTTTCGCGTATTCGATCGAGGACGACCGAGAGGCCAGACGGACGTACGGGTACGTCCTCACCTACGTCCTCTTCGTCACCTGCTGGGCATCGACGGCACTCGCCCTGCTCGCGCCGTGGATCGTGCGCCTGCTCACCTCGCGGCCGGAGTACTACTCGGGCGCGCGCGTGGTCGGCCTGCTCTCCTTCGGCGGTGCGGCGTGGGGGGCATACCTGGTGGTCGCGATCGGTGTCGGCCGCGCCCGCTTTACGCGGTTCAACTGGGTCGTCACAGGGGCTGCGGCGCTGATCAACTTCGGCCTCTGCTTCGCGCTCGTGCCGCCGTACGGAATGATCGGCGCCGGCATCGCGACCGTCGTTTCGATGACCGCGATGTTCGTCCTGATGGCTGCGCACTCCCAACGGGTCTATCCAGTGCCGTACCAGTGGCGCCGCCTCGTGATCGTCGCGGGCACGGCAGTCGGCCTGAGCGCCCTCGCGCGGTCCCTGCATGTACCGCTCGCCGGCTCGATCGTGCTCGCGCTCGCCTACCCGCTCATCCTGCTTCCGCTCGGCTTCTACCTGCCTGCGGAGCGGCGGAGACTCCTCGCTGTGGGGCGGTGGCTCGTGGCCGCGGCTCGCTGACGCGCTCTCCCGCGAGCGCGACCGCCGCCAGCGGCGCGAGCCCGAACACCCCCCACGCCATCGGGTCCTCGAAGAACGCGTTGTAGAAGAGGCTGTGGACCCCGATTGCGGCGAGGACGACGCCGAGGATCAACGAGACCCGCCCTGCGAAGCTCGCCGAGACACCGCGGAACGCGAGCAGCAAGGCGGCGACCAGCAGCCAAGCGAAGAGCGCCAGCCCGACGATGCCGGTCTCGGCGGCGACGGTCACCGGGGTGTCGTGGGATGCGGCCGCCTTCGGCTCCTTCCCCTTCAGCCCCGTCCGGGTCGCGTACGCCTTTTTGAACCCGCCGATGCCGACGCCCTGCACGGGGTGGTGCGCCGCGATCGCGAGACCGTTCTTGACGAGCTTGAAGCGCCCTCCCGACGCGCTGTTCAGGGAGTGGTGACGCACACTCGGCATCGCCAGCGCGGCCACGAGCACGACCAGCGCGATCACCCCGAGCAGCGCCAGCGTCTTTCGCCCCCAGGCCGACCAGGCGACGATCCCGACGCCGACGACGAGGGCGACGAAGCTCGACTGGGAGAACGAGAAGACGAGCCCGATCCAGGAGATCACGATCGCCGCCGCGGCGCCGAGTACGACTCGTCGCGCCGTGCCGTGGACGACCAGCACGAGGCTCGCCAGGATCGCTACGACGAGAAAACGGCCGTAGATCGAGGGATCCCAGAAGACGGAGTTGACGCGGTAGAAGGGCGCGTACGCGTTACCGACCAGCACCTTCGGGTTCCAGAAGATGTCGCGGGTTCCGTACTGGTAGATGCCGACGATCGCGAAGACGACGGCCATCCCCGCCAGCAGGAGCCAAGCCGCTCCGAGCCATTCGCGCCGCCAGGGGAGCCGCGCAAGCGCGACCGCGAGCAGCGCAAAGGGTAGGTAGAAGGCGAGCAGCTCGATCGCTCCTTGACGGAGGTCTTGCGACCACGCGAGGGTGAGTCCGCTCCAGAGCACGAAGCCGGCGAGCGGCAGTGTCAGCGGCCCCAGTTCCCGCGCACGGTCGTCGCCCTTGACGAGTTGCCAGGCAAAGGCGAGCGCCGCCGCCGCGACGACGCCGTACATCGGCACGAGCAGGCTCGCCTGTGTCGAGCCGACCGTGACCTGAATCCGCGCCGGCACGCAGGCGAGCGCCGCCAGCGCGAGCAGCCACGGCCAGCGCAGGAGCAGATACGCGCCCGCGGCCGCCAGAACGAGGCCGCCCACGGCGGCGGCGGCGAGCAGCGGCCGGTGGCCGTGAGGAGCCAGGTAGTAGGCGAGCGCGAGACAGCCGAGCGACCACGCCAGCAGCCCGGCGAGCCGAAGCTCGCGGCGCGAGGCGACGAACAGGGTCGCGACACCTCCCGCTGCGACGGGCCCGCCGGCGCGGGCAAGCTCGGCAATCACGGATTCACCACGACCAAGGCGCGGGCCTTGTGGCCGCGCTCGGAGACGACGAGCTGATAGCGCCCCGGGGCTCCCGCGGCGATGGAGAGCAGACGGCTGCGGACGCGACCACCCCGCGGGCCGATCCGCCAGTAGTAGAAGCGGGCGTCCGTGGAGACGCGGACGGTGATCCTGCCTCCGGCCCGCGCTCGAATCACCTGCCGGCCCAGAATGATGTAGCGGATCTGCACGGTGAACACGCGCGTCCGCGGTCCGCGGTTCCCCGCTTGGTCGATCGCCCGCAGCCGGAGTCGGTAGACGCCCGGCTTCGTCGGCATTCCGTTCCCTTTGCCCCACTGCAGGCGGCGAGCGCTGAACGACTTCAGCTTGACGACCTCTCGCCCGTTCGCGTAGAGGACAGCGCGCGCGGGCTCGCTCGTGTGGAAGAAGACAGTTAGGTAGTCGTGGACCGTGTCGCCGTCCGGCGAGACGACCTTGAGGCTCGTGCGGACGAGCGAGATGTGGGGAGCCTTCGTATCGACGACGATCGGATTCGGGAGCAGGATCGTTCGGTGCCCGCTGCTGAGGTGCACACGCGGCCTGTACGTGCCGTCGGGCACAGGTGACCCGGCGTCGTCACGACCGTTCCACTTGTACGTCTTCAGCCCCGCGCGAACGTGGTGCGAGTTGAATGCCCGCACGACCTGGTCGTGGGAGTCGACGATCGCCAGGGAAAGGCGGTCTGACTTCCGCACCCGAAAGACAATCTTCACCCGCCGGCCCGAGTCGGGCGAGACGAACTTGCCGACTTGCGTCCCGAAGATCGGGCTGCGCTCGAGCTTCAGCCGCTCGGTGACTGCGAACGCCGCGGCCGAGCCGCCGAGCAGCGCGACGACGAGCACGGCCGGCAGCAGACGCGACAAGGTGCGGCGAGTTTAGATGTCGCTCCCCCGTCCAAGCGGCAACAATGGTGTGATGAGCGACGTAACGCGAGCCGCCCCGGTCCAGGAGCTCCGTGAGGAGCGAAAGGTCGTCACGGTCCTGTTCGCGGACCTCGTCGGCTCGACGTCCCTCGGCGAGCGGCTCGAGGCCGAAGAGGTCAAGCTCGTCGTCGGCGAAGCGGTCGCTCGCATCGTCGCCGACATCGACCAGCTCGGCGGCCATGTCAAGGATCTCGCCGGTGACGGTGTCCTGGCCTTCTTCGGCGCGCCGGTCTCGTACGAGGACGACGCCGAGCGGGCGCTGCGCGCCGCGCTGCGGATCGTGGAGGAGATCGACAGCTACGGCGACGAGGTCGAGCGTGGCTGGGGCGTCCCGGGGTTCGGCGTCCGCGTCGGCGTGACGACCGGTCCGGTCGTGCTCGGGGAGATCGGCGGCGGTAACAGGGTCGAGTACGCAGCCTTCGGCGACACTGTCAACACGGCGGCGCGCCTGCAGGCCAGTGCCGAGCCGGGAACGGTGCTCGTGGACGACGCGACCCGGCGGCAGGCCGAGCCACTGTTTGCGTGGGGCGAACCGGTCGAGCTGGAGCTCAAGGGTAAAGCCGAACCGGTGCGGGCGACCGGCGTCGAACGGGCGCTCGCCGAGGGCCGCAAGGTCCGCGGTCTGGAAGGCGTGGAGGCACGGCTCGTTGGCCGCGAGCGGGAGCTCGGGCTGGCCCGGGCCGCACTCGAGCGCACGCTCGGCGGCTCGGGCGGCGTCCTCTTCATCAGCGGCGACGCCGGGATCGGGAAGAGCCGGCTGGTCGCCGAGCTGTGCCGGACGTTCGAGGAATCTGAGACGGCCGCCGCGGCGCCTCCGCTCTGGCTCGAGGGTCGCTGCATCTCCTACGGCGAGTCGCTGCCCTACTGGCCGTTTCGCGATCTCCTGCGGGACTGGCTCGGCGTCGGCGCCGACGAGCCGGAGCTTCGCGTCCGCGTCGCGCTGCGCCGGCGCGTCGAAGCGCTCTTTCCGCAGCGCGCGGGCGAGCTCTATCCGTACCTGGGCTCGCTGCTCGGCCTTACGCTCGAGGCCGACGCCGTCGCGCGACTCGCTGAGCTCTCGCCGGAGGCGCTGCAGTACCGCACCTTCGAAGTCGTCGAGGAGCTCTTCCGCAGGCTCGCGGAGGACCGGCCGGTGGCGGTTGCGATCGAAGACCTGCACTGGGCGGATCCAACCTCGATCCAGCTCGTCGAGCGGCTGGTCTCGATCGGCGAGGAAGCCGCCGTCCTGCTCGTGATCGCGCAGCGCAGTGAGCGCGACCATCCGTCGTGGCGCCTGCGCGAGCTCGCTGCCCGCGAGTACCCGCATCTGGCGAGCGAGGTCGCGCTCGAGCCACTGCCGGGCGACGCGCAGCGGGAGCTGCTGCTGGCGCTCGTCGGTGAGGACACGCTCCCCGAGGAGCTGAGGAACCGCCTGCTCGAGCAGGCGGAGGGGAATCCGTTCTACCTCGAAGAGCTCGTTCGCTCGCTGGCCGACACTGGTGCGCTCGTGCACGAAAACGGCGACTGGCGGTTCGATCACGAGGTCGAGGTCGAGATCCCGCCGACCGTCGAGAAGGTGCTGCTCGCACGGATCGATCGCCTCCCAGCGGGGGCTCACCAGGTTCTGACGGCCGCCTCCGCGCTCGGCCGCCGCTTCGGCCTGCCGCTGCTCGAGGGCGTGCTGGCCGGCAACGAGAACGTTCGCGCGAGCCTGAACGAGTTGCAGCGGCTCGACCTCGTCCGCGAAGGCCGCCGCTGGCCGCAGCCGGAGTACCGCTTCAAGCATGCGCTGATCCAAGAGGCCGCGTACCGGACGATGCTCGCGGAGCCGCGGCGAAATCTTCACCGCCGCGCCGCCGAGTGGCTCGAGCGGAGGAGGGCCGAAGGCGAGGAGGAGGAGGCGCTCGGCCTGCTCGCCCACCACTGGCTGGCCGCCGAGGACGAGGAGAAGGCTGTCGCCTACCTCAGCCGCGCCGGCGACCGGGCTCGTGAGGAGTACGCGCTCGACGAGGCCGTCGAGCACTACCGAGCGCTACTGCCGCTACTCGAGCGGCGGGGCGAGCGCCAGGAGATGGCGGTCGTCTTGTTCAAGCTCGCGCTCGCGCTCCACACGGCGCTCCGCTTCGCCGAGGCCAACGAGACCTACCAGCGCGCCTTCGAGTACTGGACGCCGAGCGTCGCAACTCCGGCGGCGACCGAGACGCTGCGCATGGTGACGAGCTTCCTCCCCAACGACCCCGATCCGAACTCGGCGATCGCCTGGCCGAACATCCAGCTCTGCATGCAGCTCTTCGACCGCCTCGTCGAGGCCTGGCCGGGACGGACGCTGATTCCGTCGCTCGCCGAGCGGTGGGAGATCTCCGGCGACGGGCTGCGCTACGTCTTCCACCTCCGCGAGGGACTGACCTGGTCGGACGGAACGCCGCTGACCGCCCACGACGTCGAATTCGGGGTCAAGCGCGTGCTCGACCCGGCGAGCCCGGGTTCGTCGGTCGCGATCTACTTCGTGCTCGAGAACGGCCAGGACTACTACCTCGGCCGAAACGACGACGCCGACCGAATCGGCGTCCGGGCGCTCGACGACCGGACCGTCGAGTTCCGGCTCGCCGCCCCCGCCCCGTACTTCATGAGCGTCATGAACCGGCCCGACGGTGGACCGCAGCCGAGACACGTGATCGAGCGGCATGGCGCCGACTGGACGCTGCTCGAGAACCAGGTCGTCAGCGGCCCGTTTGCGATCGAGAGTCGCACCGACGAGGAGCTCGTGCTGAAGCGGCGGCCCGAGTACGACCATCCACGACCGGGTAACGCGCAGATCGTCCGCTTCGTCCGCTCGTCGATCGCGGACGCCCTACCGCGCTACGAGGGTGACGAGGCGGAGCTGATCATGGTTCGCTACACGCCGCGCCTCGCCGACCTGATGCCGGGCGACGTCCATCCGGACGCTGCGCTGGGCCCGGCGGCCTGGTCGGCCTACATCCGCTTCGACCACACGCAGGCGCCGACGTCGAATCTCGACCTCCGGCGCGCGCTCGCCCACGCGACCGACCGGGAGACGCTCGCGGCGGCCTGTCCAGCGAACCTGATCGTCGCGACGGGGGGCGTCGTCCCGCCTGCGATACAAGGTCACACGCCGGAGATCGCGCTGAGATACGACCCGGACGCGGCTCGCGACCACCTGGCTCGTTCCGGCTTCGACGGCGAGATCGAGCTCGCAGGCATGGAGGTATGGGAAGAGCTTCTCGCCACCGTTGCGGCGAGCTGGAGGGACGTCTTCGGCGGCGGCGTCTCGATCCGCACCTGGTCGTGGCGCAGCGAAGAGGCAATGCAGCCCGGCGGACGCGTGGACGATGCGCCGCTGCGCGTGACCGGCTGGTTCCCGGGCTATCCCGACCCGGAGTACTACCTGCGCCTGCTCTTCCAGTCGGACAGCCGCACGAACGAGGGCGGCTTCTCACACGCCCCCTTCGACGCGCTGATCGAGCAGGCTCGGCGCGAGCGCGACGGCCGAGCGCGGCTGGAGCTCTTCCACGAAGCCGACCGGATGGCGGTCGCCGAGCAGGTCGCCTGCATCCCGCTCGTCTACGGCCGGAACGTCGCCTACGTGAAGCCGTACGTCCACGGCTGGTGGGAGTTCGGCAAGTCGTCGGCCTCGTTCGCCGACCTCGTGATCGAGCGCTAAGGAAGCCCGGTCGCGAGCGCACGGCGCTCGTCTCGGCGCCGGTCTCGCACTTCATGCGCGCCCCAGGCGGCGAACACGATCCCGCCGACGATGAAGCCCGCGAGCACGATCCAGTCTGACGCCGGGGATCGAGCCGAGCAGGAGCCAGAACATCGCGTGCAGGTCGACGTTGCCGGCAACGAGGTGGCCGACGCCGGCGACCCAGAGCAGCGCCGCCGCGTGGAAGATGTCTGTGCCGACGATCTTCGCGACGGTCAGCGGATACACGAGCACCATCACGAGTCCGAAGAAGGTGCCGCTCCCGACCGAGGTCAGGCCGACGACAAAGCCGAAGACGGCACCGATCGCGAAGGCAGCCCAGCGGTCACGGCGAGTGAGCAGGAAGGGCGCGTCATCAGGCTGGACGCCGATTTTGACCAGCGTCTTGGCGACGAGCCCGAAACCGCCGAGAATGAGCGCGGCGCCGACCGCATAGGCCTCGACCGACTGGACCCCGTCCCCGTAGTGATGCTTCAGCCAGGTCGCGAGCGAGACGCCAAGGAGCGACATCGGCCCCGAGCCGAGGAACATCCAGAACGTCAGCCGCGCGTGCACGGTGCCGAGCCGGCGGTGCCTGAGGGCGCCGAAGGACTTGAAGATCGCGCCGTGCAGGATGTCCGTGCCGACGGCGTAGGTCGGTTGGAACCCGAACAGGATCACGAGGATCGGCGTCAACAGGGAGCCGCCGCCCATCCCGGTCAGACCGACGAGGCCGCCGATCAGTAGACCGGTGAGCGTGAACTGCCAGGTCATCGGTGCCCCTTCCAGTAATGCCGCCGAGTTTCTGGGTCGCGAGCACCAAGCCAGAGGCCGCGCTCGCTCGCGGCCAAGGCCGGCAGCCTTGGCAAGAGTGAGGGTGGGCTCTGGCGCCGCGTGATCGCGGGCCAGAAGCCGGCATGTATTGCTGGAAGGGGCACTAGACGCGGTAGGCGTCGATCAGAACCTCCGCAACCTCGGGCCGAGAGAACTCGACCGGCGGCAGCTCGCCGTTCGCGAGCAACTCCCGCACCTTCGTGCCTGAGAGGAAGACGTGGTCGTCACCGCCATGTGGGCATGTCTTCGGCGTCGCCATCTGCGCGCAGGCCTTGCACCAGAAAGCGTGCTCGAAGAACATCGGCTCGATGTCGAGCTCGTGCGGCTCGAACTCGTCGAAGATCAGCTGCGCGTCGTAGGTGCCGTAGTAGTCGCCGACACCGGCGTGGTCGCGGCCGACGATGAAGTGCGAACAGCCGTAGTTCTTGCGGCAGATCGCGTGCCAGATCGCCTCGCGCGGCCCCGCGTAGCGCATGGCGGCCGGGAACGCCGAGAGGACGACGCGGCCCTGCGGGTAGTAGTTCTCGAGCAGGACGCGATAGCACTCGACGCGAGTGGCGGCGGGCACGTCGTCGGATTTCGTGTCACCCACAAGCGGGTGGATCAGCAGGCCGTCGACGGTCTCGAGCGCGCCCTTGGTCAGGTACTCGTGCGCGCGATGGATCGGGTTGCGGGTCTGGAAACCGACGACCCGCTTCCAGCCACGCTCGGCGAAGGCAGCTCGGGTCTCCGCAGGATCGAGCGCGAGCTCCGGGAAGGCCGGCTGCGCCCGCTCGAAGACGGTCACTTTGCCGGCGAGGTAGAGCGGCTTCTGTGCGTAGAGGCGCGCGACGCCCGGATGGGCCTCGTCGGTGGTGCGGAAGGCATTCCGCGCCTCGCGCTCCTTGTCGTACTCGTAGACCTCGTCCATCTCGAGGACGGCGAAAGGCCTGCCGGCCTCGTCGGTTAGCGTGACCTCGTCGCCCTGAGGCTCGTGGTCGACGGCGAGACAGACGGGGAGCGCCCACGGAATACCCTTCGCGAGGCGCATCTCCTCGAGCACCCGCTCGTAGTCGTCGCGGCCCATGAAGCCCTCGAGCGGTGAGAGCGCGCCGGAGGCCAGCATGTCCAGGTCGGACAGCTCGCGCGAGGTCAGCGGAACCTGTTCCAGGCTGTCGATGTTGTCGGGCCGCGGCCCCGTGCGGTCGACGAGGTGACCACCATGAGGGCGGATCAGCTCCGTGGATCCCAGGACGCGTAGCGTGTCCGTCACGCCGGCACCTCCGACGGAACGAGGCCGAGCTCCTCGAGCTTTGCGAGCACGAATGCAGCGCAGTCCTCCGGCTCGTGCAGCTCCGTGTCGAGGACGAGCTCAGGGTTCGATGGCTCCTCGTACGGGTCGGAGACGCCGGTGAACTCGGTGATCTCACCCTTGAATGCCTTCTCGTACAGGCCCTTGACGTCACGCTGGGCGCACGCGTCAACTGAGGCCTTGACGTAGACCTCGATGAACGTGCCCACCTCCTCGACCCGCTCTCGCACCTGGCGGCGCGTTTCCTCGTAAGGCGAGATCGCGGCGGCGATCACGGCGCCGCCCTGACGGGTCAAGCGCGAAGCAACCCAGCCGACCCGCTCGATGTGCGTGTCGCGGTCCTCTTTCGAGAAGCCGAGGCCCTTCGAAAGGTTCGTTCGCACCGTGTCGCCGTCGAGGTATTCGACGATGAGGCCGCGGCGGTCGAGTTCCGGACCGACGACATGCGCGATCGTCGTCTTGCCCGAGCCGGAGAGGCCGGTGAACCAGAGCGTGAAGCCGCCGGGCCGGACGTACGTCGTCTCCGGATGTTCGGCGGCGTAGATGTGCTCGCTCGTGGGGGAACCCGTGGTTCCCCCACGAGCCCCCCCCTTCATCTCAGACATTCGTCTCCTTTGCTTCGAGGTGGATGCCGCATTCGAGCTTGTCGGAGCCGGCCCAGCGGCCGGCGCGCTCCTCCTCGTCAGGCGAGGTCGGCCGGGTGCAGGGGATGCAGCCGATCGAGCGGTAGCCGGACTCGTGCAGCGGGTTGTAGGGAATCTCGTTGACCTGGATGTAGGCCCAGACGCGCTTCTCGTCCCAGTCCGCGAGCGGGTGGAACTTCCAGACCCCGTAGCGGTCCGACCATTGGAGCTTCGGAGTCGACGCGCGGCTCGGCGACTGGTCGCGGCGGATGCCGGCGATCCAGCCGTCGTACGGGCCGAGCGCCTCCAGCAGTGGCTCCACCTTGCGGATGTGGCAGCAGCGATCCGGGTCCGTTTCCCAGAGGTTCGGGCCCTCTCGCTTGTGCTGCTCGGCGACCGTGATCACCTGAGGGCTCTGGAGCGTGAGACCGTAGCGCTCGACAAGCCGGTCGCGCGTCTCGTAGCTCTCGCGGAAGAAGAGCTGCGTGTCCAGCTCGATCACGGGGATCTCGAGACCGAGCTCCGAGACCATGTGCACGAGCACCGACGATTGTTTCTGCCATGAGCACGTGAGGCAGAGCTTGTCGCCGAACTCCTCGTAGCCCCAGCGGAGAAGCTCCTCGGCCGGCATCGCCTCGAAGTCCAGCTCAGGAAGAGGTGGTGCGGTCGCCATCGAGCAGCACCTCCTTCAGCGTGTCTCCGCGCAGCCCAAGCCTGAGCGTCTCCAGCGGGATCACCTCGTCGGGCGGGATGTTGCCCAGGTTGACGTTGGGGCCGAATTCCTTCACGAACCAGGCCTGCGACTCCTTCGTCGGCGCCTCGAAGACGAGCTCGGAGACGGGGATCTCGTGAACGATCTCGTCGACCAGACCGGTGCGCATCTCGCCGGTCGGGCGATAGATCCCGGCCGTGCCGCCTTCGCGACCCTCGGTGATCACCTTCCACGCCCCGGCCGCGAGCTCCTGCTTGATCCACTCGACCCATTGGTAGGGCGCGTACACGATGTCTGCGTCCTTCGAGCCGACCTCGGAGAGAACGGTGAAGTCCCGCGCGAAGTCGGCGATCAGCTCGAGCTTGTGCTCACGCGGGATCTCGATCGTTCCGTCGGAGATCTCGACGTGCGAGAAGCGCTGGTCGCGGAGCCACTGCTTGAACTCGTCCAGCCGGCCCCGGCCGTACACCGCCTCGAATAGCGTTCCCCCGCAGACGACGGGCGTCTCGAACGACCGGTAGAGCGCGATCTTCTTCTCGAGGTTGTTGGTGACGTACGACGTCCCCCAGCCGAGCTTGACGATGTCGACGAACTGTCCACCCGTGTCGAACATCCCTTCGATGTCGCGCAGGTTCAGGCCCTTGTCGATGACGTGAGTCAGGCCTTCCGTGCGCGGCTTGCCAGGGCGCTGTGGGAGGTCGAGAAAACCGTCGTTAAAGGCGGGCATAGAGCTCCTTCAGCTTCTCCTGGGCTGCGGACTGCACGTCGTGGTAGAGCGAGTTCCCGTGGGCATCGATGCCGACCGTCAGCGGGCCGAAATCCTTGACGCGGAACCTCCAGAGGCACTCGGGCATGAGCTCCTCCCAGGCGACCTCCTCGATCTCTTCGATCTGGGTCGTCTCCAGCGCCGCCGCTCCGCCGACGATCGCGAAGTAGACCATCCCCAGCGTGCGCATGGGCTCGATCGCCTCGTCCGGGAAGCCGCCCTTGCCGCAGATCGCCCGAACGCCGTACTGCGCGCCGAGCGGCTCGGTGAACCGAACCATGCGCGCCGAGGTCGTGGTGCCGATGCAGACTTTCTCGTAGCGCCCGTCCTCGAGCTTGCGGACACCGGGCGCCGTGTGCAGCAGGAAGGCGCCGCGGAGGTCCATGGGCGGCTCGACGCCCTGGTCGAAGATCCGGATCTGCGTCCGGTCGCGGATGCCGATGATGTGACCCTGAACGGTGACCTCATCGCCGGCGCGGAGCTTGAGGATCTCGCGCTCGTCCGTGATCGGGAAGGTGACCTCGTGCGTCGCCATCAGGCCGCTCCCGGACTCCCAAGTAACAGTCTGTTGCAAAGTTCGACACGTCCCGGCTCGGCAGTCGACGAGCGACAAAGCCGCAGCTCAGGCCGAACCGAAGTAAGTAACAGTCTGTTACTAAGCATTACGCCTCACGGTCGTAGTCGATGTCGCCGTCGGCCGAGATGTGCGCGCTCGCGCGCCGCGCGGCCCAGCACTGGTAGTTGACCGCGACGGGGTTCAGGGTCATGTGGGTGTCGGCATGCTCGATGTGGCACTGCAGGACGGTGACGTCGCCGCCGAGGCCCATCGGGCCGATCCCGGTCTCGTTCAGGAGGCCGAAGAGCTCATCCTCGAGCTGCGCGACGATCGGGTCCGGATTGCGGGTGCCGACCGGACGGGCGATCGCTTCCTTGGCGAGATACATCGCGTAGTCAGCCGAGCCGCCGATCCCAACGCCGACGATCCCGGGCGGGCAGGGCTTGCCGCCGGCGCCGACGATCGACTCGAGCACGAACTGCTTGATCCCCTTCACGCCGTCGGCGGGGATGCACATCTTCAGGAAGCTCATGTTCTCCGACCCCGAGCCCTTCGGCACGCACTTGACGTCGAGCCCGTCCCAGTCGGCGATGAACTCCCAATGGACGATCGGCAGCCGGTAACCGGTATTCGGACCCGTGTTCTCGCGCGTGATCGTGTGGACGGCGTTCGAGCGCAGCGGATGCTCCACGGTCGCGCGCTCGGTGCCATGCTTCAGCGCCTCGTAGATTCGTGCCGGGTGTAGGGGAAAGTCCTCGCCGACGCGGCACGTGTAGACGGCGATGCCCGTGTCCTGGCAGACGAGGTTCTGCTCCTCATCCGCGATCGCAACGTTCTTCATGATCGTCGAGAGCACCCGCTGGCCCGGGACCGAGGTCTCCCGCTTCTGCGCCTCCGCGAGAGCATCACGCAGGTCCTGCGGGATGTCCTTCAGCGCCCAGACGTAGAGGTGAGCCGCGGCGTCCTCGACCGCGTGCTGCAGGTCGGTCGCTACCGCGCTCATGCTCGCGCCCGTTCCGCCGCCGCAGCGCCGGCGCGCCGGCCGAAGACGGTGCACTCGAGCAGCGAGTTGCCCATCATCCGGTTCCGTCCGTGCGTGCCGCCGGCGATCTCGCCGCAAGCGAAGACGCCTGCCAGCGTCGTCTCGCCGTGCTCGTCGATCACAAGGCCTCCGTTCTGGTAGTGGAGCACGGGGTAGGTCAGGATCGGCTCCTTCAGCGGATCGACCCCGGCCGCACGGTAGCGGCGCAGCATGTACGGCAGTGAGACGTCAGCGTCGGCCTCAGGAATCCGGGTCGTATCGAGGTAGACGGCAGGCCGGCCGTCCGGCGTCTCGACGCCGCGTCCGGCCGCGACCTCGTCGAAGATCGCCTGCGAGACCTCGTCGCGGGGGCCGAGGGGATCCGTGAACTCCTCGCCCTCGGCGTTCAGAAGGGTCGCTCCGTAGGCGCGCGTCGTTTCCGGGATCGAGTAGCCCTGCATGTTCGCCGGCCAGGCGCCGCCGTTCGGGTGGTACTGGAGCGCGTCAAGGTCGCGGGACTCGGCGCCGAGATCGAGCGCGATCTGCGTCACCTCGCCGGTCGCTCCCGGGTGGTTGGTCGAGAGTTCGCCTCGCTCCTCGGCCTCGCGGTAGCAGCGGCCCCCCGCAGCCAGCACGACAGCGTCGGCGTCGATCACGTGTTCGCCGCAGATCGCGCGCCAGCCGTTCGCGCTCGCCTCGAGCGAGCTCAGCGGCGACTTCGTGAACGTCTTCACCGTCGAACCCCCGACCGCTTCCCGCAGCGCCGCCGTGATCGCCTGGCCCGTGCGATCGCCGACCTGGAGCAACCGCTTGCGTGATGCGCCGCCGCACTTCGCCAGCCGGTAGCCCCCATTCTCGCGCGTGAACTGAACCCCGAGCTCTTCGAGCCAGTGAATCGCACCGGGCGCCTCGCCCGTCAGCACCTCGACGAGCCTCCGGTCGGCGGTCTCGTGCGAGCTTTTCCAGACGTCCTCCGCATGCTGGTCGGGCGAGTCGTCGACGCCGAAAGCGGCCTGGATCCCGCCCTGCGCCTTCGCCGAGTTGCAGGACTGCACCGATCCTTTGGCGGCGAGCGCCACGCTTGCACCCGCGCGATGGGCCGAGACGGCCGCCGCAAGCCCGGACGCGCCGCTTCCGATCACGAATACGTCGACAGACACGGGCGCAGCCATGGTGGCCAGGAGTCTACCACTGGGATCTTAATCATAGACATTAGCCAGACTTATCGGTATCAAGGCTTCTCGCCACGTGGCCGATGACCTGGAGATGACCCGCGGCCTGGGACTCGTCTCGCTCGTCGTCAGCCTCGTGATCTCACTGATGCTCTTCTCGTCGCAGCTGACCCACGGCGGCTCGAAGGCCGCGAGCCCGAAAGAGAACCCACTCGTCCAGCGGGCGAATTCCGTCGCTGCAGAAGCGGCAGCGATGCAGGCGGAGCACGAGCTCGCCGCCTACCAGGCCGAGCATGGCACCTTCGTCGGCGCAACCGTCACGGACATCTCAGGGGTCACCGTCCTGCGTGCCGAGCCGACCACGTTCTGCGTCCAGATCGCCTCGAACGGCGGCGTCCTCTACGACGCCGGACCCGGCGGCATGCCAAGCGCGGACCGCTGCTAGGAAACCACCGCGTGCCCGGAAGTGGCCAGCTCGATCGCCTCGTCGAGCGAGAGGGTCGCGCCGCGCTCGAGCTCAGCTTCGAATCGGCCCGCCTCGAGCTTCAGGCGCGCCGCCTGCTGATAGACGTCGATCCACGGCTGCCGCTCGGGTGTCGGGGTCGTCCCGATCGACTCGAGGACGGCGTTGGCGGCCCCGAACAGCGCCGCCGACCTGGCTCCGTCCCCGCCTGCCGCTGCGATCCCGGCCGCGGTTTCGAGACACTCGGCGACGGCCCGCGGCTCGTGGAGGCGCCGGACGATCGCAAGGCTCTCCTCGACCAGTTCCTGTGCGCGCCCGAGGTCGCCGCGGATCACGATCGCCGCGGCGAGGGAGCGCAGGCAGGCCGCAACGAGCTGGGGAGTCCCGCCCACCCGTGCGAGTGCAAGCGCTTCTTCGCAGCGTTCGATCGCCGCATCGACTTCGCCGAGCGCGAGCTCGACCAGGCCGAGATCGTGCGCAGCGGTCGCGGCGTTGAAGGTCGAGCCGAGCTTGACCGCGAGCCGGCCGCCCTCGGTGTAGAGATCCCGTGCGCGGTCGAAGTCCTGGCGGAAGAAGGCGAGGTTGCCGAGATTCGTCAGCACGGCCAACCGGCGTGCGTCGTCGTCCAGACGCCGGGCCACCTCGAGGCTTTCCTCGAAGGCCCGCTCGGCCGCTTCGATGTCCCCGGCCTCCGCCGCGAGGACGCCGAGGCCGTTCAGCGCCTTCGCCCGCGAGACGAGCGGCGCGTCGGGCGCGGCCGCGAGCGCCGCCTCGAGCGCCGCACGCCCCTCGCTGAGGTTGGCGTGCAGCTGCCATAGGCGCCGCAGGGCGCCGGCAAGTCGTAGCGCGGTCAGGCCGTCGCCGCTCTCGAGGGCGAACGCGATCGCGGCCCGGAAGTTGTCGCGCTCGGCGTCCAGTCGCGCCGCCCAGACGTCCTGGCTCGGGCTGTTCAGCTCCGGCTCTCCCTCCTCGGCGAGGGCAGCGAAGTACGCCGCGTGGCGCCTGCGGAGGTCGTGCTCCTCGCCGGTGGCGGCGAGGCGCTCGAGCGCGTACTCGCGCACGATCTGAAGCATCGTGAACCGCCGCTCGTGGGAACCTGTATCGACCACGAGGCTCTTGTCGGCGAGCGAGCCGAGCACCGGGAGCACGTCGCCGGCCTCGTCACCGCCGCAGACAGACTCGGCGGCGGTCAGCGTCCAACCGCCGACGAAGACGGAGAGTCGCCCGAACAACCGGCGCTCGGCCTCGTCGAGCAGCTCGTAGCTTGAGTCGATCGCCGCGCGGAGCGTGCGATGTCGCTCAGGTGCATCCTGGACGGCCGGGGGCAGCTCCAGCCGCTTGCCGAAACGCGCGAGCAGCTCGCCCGGGCTGAGGATCTTCACCCGCGCCGCGGCCAGCTCGATCGCGAGCGGCAGTGCGTCGAGCGCCCCACACAGGGCCACGACGTCCGCCACGTTCTCAGCCGAGAGCTCGAAGTCGCGCTTCGCCGCTTGGGCCCGGGCGACGAAGAGCGCGACTGCAGATGCCTCGCGTGCCGCCGCTTCGTCATCACCTTCGCCCGGTAACGCCAGTGGGACGACCGGAAACTCATGCTCGCCGGTCAGATGCAGAACGGCCCGGCTCGTGACGAGCAGCTGCAGCTGGGGCGACGCCGCGAGCAGCCGGCCGAGCAGCGGCGCGGCCTCCGTCAACTGCTCGAAGTTGTCGAGGACGAGCACCGGTGGCTCGCGGCCCAGGTAGTCGGCGAGCGCTTCCTCGACGGGCCGCCCGCCCGAGCTGACGCGGAGCGTGTTGGCGATCGTCGAGGCGACCAGTCCGGGGTCGAAGAGATGCGAGAAATCGACGAAAACTGCGCCGCGCCGCTCGTCCGACGCCAGTCGACGGGCCACCTCCGTCGCGAGCCTCGTCTTCCCGACCCCGCCGGGCCCGGTCAGCGTCAGCAGGCGCGCGCGCCCGGATTGCAGCAGGTCCGCCGCCTCGGCCAGCTCCCCCTCGCGCCCCAGGAGCGGCGTCGGGGCGGCCGGGAGCTCGAGCCGGCGCTGAGTGGCGCCCGCCACGGCGAGGCTCTCGTCCTGCACGAGGATCGCCCGCTCGAGCGCCTGTAGCGCAGGCCCGGGCTCGATGCCGATCTCTTCGACGAGCGTCTCTCGCGCAGCGCGGTACTCCGCGAGCGCGTCCGACTGGCGACCGTCCCGGTAAAGAGCGGTCATCAGCTGCGCCCGAGCGCGCTCCCGCAGCGGCTGCGAGGCGACGAAAGCCTGGAGCCGGGGGATCAACTGCTCGTGGAGTCCGAGCGCCAGCTCGGCGTCCACGAGATCCTCGAAGGTGCTCAGACGAAGATCCTCCAGTCGAGCGGCCTCGTGCGCCGCGAACTCGGCGTAGAGGACGTCTACGAGCGCAGGTCCCCGCCAGAGCTCCTCCGCCTCGGCCAGGAGCCGCGCGGCCAGCTCGAAGTCTTCTGCGAAGAGCGCGGCGCGACCCTCGGCGGCCAGCCGCTCGAAGCGCCTGCTGTCGATCGTCTCTTCCGGCGCGTTCAGCTGGTAGCCGGTCGGAGTCGTCGCAAGCACCGCGCCGCGCTCGACGCCGACTTCGAGCAGGTCGCGGAGCGCGGAGACGTGCACCTGGAGGGCGTTCTTTGCCCGCACGGGAGGGCGCTCGCCCCAGAGCGCGTCGATCAAATGCTCGTGGGAGACCGAGCGATTCGGCTCGAGCACGAGCGCCAGCAGCACTTTGCGCTGATTGCCGCCCGCGACCGAAACGACATCCGTTCCGCGCCGCACCTCGAGCGGACCGAGAATTCGGTACTCGAGCCGCACTTCTACTGGTCGCGCCTCCTTCAGCCGGGCTCTTAGAACAGGTTTTCAGAAAGGCAGCGCCGGCGCAGAGCTCGCCGACCGCGATGAAACGGACGCCGCGGCAAAGCCGCGACGTCCTTCAGGTCGGCGTCGCAAGCGGGCACCTTAAGCGGAGCTTAAGCGGGTGCTGGGAACATCGCTACGCCGTCAGTCGAGAAAGAGCCGCAGACCCGTGAGAGGAGACCGCAAGTGCCGACCGAAGGCACAGCCAGCCTGAAGAGCCCGGTTAGCACGCGGAGCTTCTGCGGTGAGAGGGGCGCGCAAGCGGCCGGGAGCCGTCACCCGGCCGCTGCTGCGTCAGCCGACGCGTCCGAGCTTTTGCCCCGTCGACCAGTTGAACGAAAGGAGGCCGCATGATTCGCTCGAGCATGTTCGACGGTGGCTAGGAAGGTAGTCCGGCCTCACCAGACTGAACGTAGAAGCTCGGCAACCTCGCCGGGCTCCGCCGGCCGCGGGTTCGCCTTTGCGCCGCCGCGCTGGGAGGCGGCGTCGCCCAGCTCCTCAAGGTCGTCTTCGGGCACGCCGAGATCGCGCAGACGCTCGAAGCCCCCGAGTCGGGCGAGTTCTTGCACGCGCCCGACGGGATCATCTGTTCCAAGGGCTTCTCCAAAGCGAGCGATCTCCTCTGCGGCCACCGGCTCGTTGAACCGCAGCGCCGGGGAAAGACAGATCGCGTTCAGCGCCCCATGGGGCAGTCCATAGCGGCCGCCGATCGCCTGCGCCATCGCGTGACCGAGGCCCAGCCCCGCAAGCCCGAGTGCATGCCCGGCGACGTCGGCGCCCGCGAGCAGCTTCGTGCGGGCCCCCCGGTCCTCGCCGAAGGCGGCCACCCGCGGCAGCGTCTCGCTGATCGTCCGTGCTCCTTCGAGAGCGAGCGCATCGGCCTCCGGGCTTCGGCCCTTGACGTAGAGCGCCTCGGCGCAGTGCGCGAGGGCGTTCATCGCGGTGCCGACCGACACCTCGAGCGGGAGGCCTAGGGTCAGATCCGGGTCGTAGACGATTCCAGCGAGGTTCGCTCCCGAGCCGCCGCCCCGCATCCGACGCTCGTGGTCCCGGATTCCGAAGTTCGTTGCCCATTCGGCGCCCGCGTAGGTGGTCGGCACCGAGACGACCGGCAAACCGGTTGCGGACGAGACAGCCTTGGCGAGGTCGATCGAGCTGCCGCCGCCGACCGCCAGCAGCCCGTCGGCGTTCCGCGCAGCCGCGGCAATCTCGTCGATCCGGTCGCTCGGCACCTCGCTCCAGCGTCCCGCCGCGGGCAGATCGAGGTTCGACCAGCGCTCGCTCGCGATCAGGAACGGCCTCTCGATTCCGAGCTGGCCCAAGAGGTCGGGCAGCTCCCGCAGGCCCCAGCGGACGATCACGCCGCCGCCTCGGCCGCAGCCCACGCCATTCCGGCCTTGCAGCTGGGGTTTAGCGGCTGTGCCGCCATGTCGGCGCAGCCTCTATGACGGCATCGCACGGGACGCCTCACGCGAGCTTGGTCCGCGCGAAGTCGACGAACGCCTCGGCGGCGCGGGTCAGCGACCGTCCCGCCGGGCGGACGAGCGAGATCTCTCGCGCAGGCTCGTGCCCCTTGACGCGGGCGGCAGCCAGCGTTCCGGCAGCCAGCTCGGCCTCGACGCCCGAGCGTGAGATGAAGGTGACGCCGAAGCCGGCGGCAACGGCGCTCTTCACGGACTCCTGCAGGCCTAGCTCGAGCCGCACATCGAGGTCGCGCAGGCGCACCGGGCCGCTGCGCAGCTCGTCCTCGATCACCTGGCGCACGCCCGCGCCTTCCTGCATCAGGATCAGGTGCTCGCCGCGAAGCTCTTCCAGCGACACTTGCTCGCCGGCGAACGCGTGGCCTGGAGGGACGACGAGGATCACCTCGTCGCGGAAGAAGGGCTCGAAGACGACACCGCGGTGGCGCGGCGAAGCGCCGACGATCCCGAGCTCGAGCTCGCGCCCGGCCACCTGCTCGATCACTCGGTTCGTGTCGGAGATCGATAGCGCGACACTCAGCTCGGGGTTCAACCGCTGGAACTCGCCGAGCAGCAGCGGCACGACCGTGCCGCCCGGCCCCGTCGAAGCGCCGAGCGCGAGCTCGCCGCGCAGCACGCCGTCGTCGCCTGCGAGCTCTTCGAACAGCTGCCCCTCCAGCGACAGCATCCGCTGGGCGGCGCGGTAGAGGCGCTGCCCCGACTCAGTCGGCTCGACCCGGCGGCCAGACCGGTCGAGCAGTTTCGTCCCGAGGCGCTTCTCGAGCGAGCGAATCTGCAGGCTGACGGCCGGCTG
The DNA here is from genome assembly GCA_005883955.1 of Actinomycetota bacterium. GTDB lineage: Bacteria > Actinomycetota > Thermoleophilia > Gaiellales > Gaiellaceae > 13-2-20CM-68-14. The sequence goes on from VAXH01000093.1 coordinate 25,005, forward strand.
AGTCACCCCGAGCCGCTCTGCGGCCTGCGAGAAGCTCTTGCGGTCGACGACCTCGCAGAACGCGGCAAGCTGACGCGTGTCCATAAGCGTTCATTATGAAGGACTATCGCCGTCAGGCCGCTGCGAGGGCGGCGAGGACTTCCTCGCCGTAGCGCTCGAGCTTCGTCGGGCCGACACCCGGCACGGCGGCCAGCTCAGAGAGCGTGCGCGGCCCTCGCTCGGCGATTTGCTCGAGCGTGGTGTTGTGGAAGACGACGTAGGCCGGCACCTCGTCGGCCTTTGCCCGCTCCAGGCGCCATTGCTTCAGCGTCCGGTAGGCCGGCGGTAGCTCCTCTTCCGAGCGGCGGGGGGCCGATTCGCGGCGGGTCTCGACACCGAGTTCGGCGAGGAAGCGGCTCGGCCGGCGCGTCCACGTCAGGGCCAGATGCTTGCGGGCCCTCGTAATGCCGACGTAGAGCAGCCGCCGCTCTTCCGCGATCGCCTTGTCGTCTCCGAGTGCTTGCTTGCACGGGAGCTCGCGCTCCTCGATCCGCGGCAGGAACACGGCGTCCCATTCGAGTCCCTTGGCTCGATGCAGCGTCAGCAGGTGGACGCCGCCCTGGGCGCCGTGGTCGAACCGCTCGCGGAGCCAGGCGATCCAGTCCCTTACATCGCGGGAGCCGTCGTCGAACTCGTCGGCAAGCCGGATCAGCCGCGCGAGATCGCTCTGCCGTGTCAGCTCCCTTTCTCCTAGACCCGGCGGCGGGGTCTCCTCCCAACCGTGCTCGCGGGCAAGGCGCCGCACTTCATACGCAACCGAACGCGACGTTGAGCCGCCGAGGCCCTTCAGCAGCTGGCGGGCGGCGTCACGCGTCAGCAGCGCGGCGCCCTGGAAGGGGATCTCCGCGTCGCTGAAGGCCTCCTCGAAGTCGACCGAGCGCGCATTCAGGCGGATCAGCACCGCCGTCTCCTCGAGCGGCGTCCCGGACGCGTGCAGCTCGCGCACGCGCTCGACGACGAACGCCGCCTCTGCCTCGCCGCCGTCGAAACCCCGCAGCTCCGGCTCCGGCCCGGAGGCGTGCGTCTCGCGCAGCTGCTTCTCGGCGCCGCCGAGCTTCGCGACGAGCCGGTTGGCGAGGCCGAGCACCTGCGGCGTCGAGCGGTAGTTGGCCTCCAGCCGGACGACAGTGGCGTTCGGAAAACGCTTCGGCAGCTCCAGCAGGTAGTCGGGCGTGGCGCCGGTGAAGGCGTAGATCGACTGGTAGTCGTCGCCGACCGCGCAGAGCTCGTCGCGCTCGCCGAGCCAGAGCTCGAGCAAGGTTTGCTGGAGCATGTTGACGTCCTGATACTCGTCGACGGTGAAGGCGCGATAGCGGTCGCGCACCTGCGCGAGCGCCTCGGGCTCGTCCTCGAGCAGCTTGATCGCCAGCCCGAGCAAGTCCTCGAAATCGAGCGCACCCGAGGCTTCCTTCCGTCGCTCGTACTCGCGGAAGACGCGCGCCATCAGGTCGTCGGGAATCGGCGGCTCGTGGCCGTTCAGGCCCCGGCGATACGTCTCGGGGGTCAGCCGCCGGTTCTTCGCCCACTCGACCTCGGTCGCCAGATCGACGGCAGGCCGGAACTTGAACGGCATCGGCAGCGTATTGCCGATCTGCCGAAGCATCAACGCCTTTGACGCGAGGATCTTGCCCGGCGGCTCGCCGCGGAACCAGCGCAGCTGCGCGAATGCGGCGGAGTGGAAGGTACGAGCACGGACACCGCCGGCGCCGAGCTCCTCCAACTGGCTCCGCATCTCGCGCGCTGCCTTGTCCGTGAAGGTGACCGCCAGGATCTGGTCGGCCGAGAACGCCCCGGCGGCGACCTGGTGAGCGATCCGCCGAGTGATCGTCGTGGTCTTACCCGAGCCGGCGCCGGCGAGAATGCAGACCGGCCCGCGCACCGTCTCGACGGCGCGCCGCTGCTCGGGGTTCAGCCCGTCGAAGATCGCCGCCGCGTCCACCGGGCCACCCTAGCCCTGGCAGGTGACGGCGTTAGGACATCGCCGCCAGGCGCGAGACGGCCTCGAGCGTCTCGCCGGCCTCGACCAGGCGCTCGAGCTCGCTCAGCTCGTCCTCGAGCCAGGCGGCGTCGACGACCGGGCCGCTGACTCGACGGATCTTCGGGTGGGCGGTCGCGACCACGGTCTCGCTCTCGCCCCAGAGCTCCTCGTGGAGCTTCTCGCCGGGTCGCGCGCCCACGAAGTCGATTCCGATCTCGTCGGGATCCTTGCCCGAGAGGCGGATCATCTGCTCGGCCAGGTCGACGATCTTGACCGGCTCCCCCATATCGAGGACGAAGACGTGGCCCTCGCCGCCGATCGCGCCGGACTGGATCACCAGCGACGCCGCCTCCGGGATCGTCATGAAGAAGCGGGTCATCTCGGGATGCGTGACTGTGAGCGGGCCGCCTTTCTCGATCTGGCGGCGAAAGATCGGAATCACGCTGCCGGACGACCCGAGCACGTTGCCGAAGCGAACAGCGACGAATCGCGTCGCGATGTCCTCGCGGGCGCCGTAGGCCTCGACGACCCACTCGCAGACGGCCTTCGATTGGCCCATCACCGTCTTCGGGTTGACGGCCTTGTCGGTCGAGACGAGCACGAAGCGGTGCGCGCCGTGCTCGATTGCAGCATCGGCGACGGCCTTCGTCGCGAGCGCGTTGTTCCTCACCGACTCGAGCGGATTCGCCTCCATCAGTGGCACGTGCTTGTAGGCGGCGGCATGGAAGACGACGCTCGGCTCGTAGCGCTCGAAGACCTGCCGCATCTTCGTCGCGTTGCCGACGTCGGCTAACACCGGGACGGCGGCCGAGAATCCGCGCTCATCGACGAGCTCGCGCTCGATCTCGAACAGGGCGCTCTCGCCGAGCTCGACGAGGATCAGCCGCTGGGGGCCGAGCCTGGTCAGCTGGCGGCAGAGCTCCGAGCCGATCGAGCCGCCCGCGCCTGTGACGAGGACGGTCTTGCCCTCGACATAGGGCGCGGCCGAGTCGAGGTCGACGTCGACCGGCTCGCGGCCGAGCACGTCCTCGACCTGCACCGGCCGGATCTGGACTGCGAGGTCGATCTCGCCGGTGATCAGCTCGTGCAGTCCCGGCAGCGTCTTGACCGGTACGCCTAGCTCGCGCGTCGTGGTCACGACGGCGCGCCGGAACTCGCCCGAGGCCGACGGGACCGCGATCAGGATCTCGTCCGGCTTGTTGTCGCGCAGCAGGTGCGGCAGGTCGGCGGTCGTGCCCAGAACGCGTACGCCGTGGATGCGAATGTTCTTCTTGCGCGGGTCGTCGTCCACGAGCCCGATCGGCGTGTATCCGAGCTGCGGGTTGCGGTGCATCTCGCGGATCGTGTCGCGCGCCGCCTCGCCGGCTCCGATCACGAGAACCTCCTTGCCGCGCGCGACCAGGCGGCCCGGTGTCGGCCGCTCGAACACCGACCGCGCGATCAGGCGCGAGCCGGCGATGAACGCGAGCAGGAGCAGCCAGTCCATCACCGCGATCGAGCGCGGCAGGCGGACATCGGCCACCGGTGAGGCGAAGTAGACAGTGACGTCGGCGACAAGCGAGGCGACCGTCACCCCGCGCGCCGCGCCCCACATGTCGCGGGTGGACACGTACCGCCACCAGCGGTCGTAGAAGCCGAAGAGGATGAAGACGAGCAGCTTGATCGCGACGACGATCAGGATCGTGCGCTTGAAGAGCGTGTCGTAGTAGACCGGCACGCCGTGGTCGAAGCGCAGCTCGAACGCCAGCCACCAGGCGGTCGCAACCAGCAAGCCGTCTGCGACGAGTTGCCAGAGCCGGTGGCGGTTGATCGGGATCATCGTGATCCCAGGACCCGTAGGGCTGAAGCTTCTCGCACGACCGTGACGACCCGCTCCTGAACCTCGGCCGGGATCCCGGCCCACATCGGCAGGGCCAGGTTCTCGCGCGAGGCCCGCTCGGTCTCAGGGAGAAAACCTTCCTCGTGACCGAACTGCTTCAGGGCGGGCTGCAGGTGCGTCGGAGTCACGTAGTAGGAGGCGTTCCCGATCCCGGCCGCGGCAAGCGCCTCGGCGAGCCGCGTCCGCTCTGGGGAGCGGACGACGTACATGTGGTAGACGTGGCCGGGCTCGTCCTCTGGCAACTCGCAGAACTCGCCGAGCCCGAGCTCGGCGTAGCGCGCCGCTGCCTCGCGGCGGGCGCGGTTCCAGCCATCGAGCTCGCCGAGGAAGAGCCGCAGAGCGGCCGCCTGGAGCTCGTCGAGGCGTGAGTTCGTGCCCACGTAGGTGAACGTCTTCTTGTCGCGCGAGCCGTGGAACCTGAGCATTCGTACGCGCTCCGCCAGCTCCTTTTCGGTCGCGGCGACGAGGCCACCGTCGCCGAGCGCGAACAGGTTCTTGGTCGGGAAGAAGCTGAAAGTCGAGGCGACGCCTGTCGTTGCGACCCCCTGCGCGCCGAAGGCCTGGGCCGCGTCCTCGATGATCGGCACGCCGAGCGGCGTGAGCGCGGCCAGGTCGGCCGGGCGGCCGAACAAGTGCACCGGCATGATCGCCCGGGTCCGCTCGGTCACCTTGGCCGCCACGTCCTCGGGATCGACGTTCAGCGAGACCGGCTCGATGTCGGCGAAGACCGGCGTCGCTCCCGTGCGCATGATCGCCTCCGCGGTCGCGTAGAACGTGAACGAGGGGCAGATCACCTCGTCACCGGGGCCGATCTCGAGTGCATCCAACACGAGCACGAGCGCGTCCGTGCCGTTGGCGACGCCGATCGTCTGCGCAACGCCAAGGTAGGCCGCCGCCTCCTCCTCGAAGGCCTTCACGTTCGGCCCCAGGATCAGAGTGCCCGATTCGAGCACTTCCTGGAACCGCTCGAGGATCTGCGGAATCAGGCGCTCGTACTGCGCCCGAACGTCAACGAGAGGGACCGGCACCGCGAGCCAGTGTAGAGGACGTGGGGGAACCGCTTGGTTCCCCCACGAGCCCCCTCCTTATCGCCGTGACTCGGATGGGTCGGCTTTTGCCGGCCGCGGAAGCAGGCGGCGCAAGAGGACATATGCGACAAGGATGACCGCGACCGCGACAACGGCATATTCGGCGTAAGCGAAGTCATGATGGAACCGCTCGTAGCTCGACCCGAGCGCCCAGCCCGCGCCCGCGATTCCGAAGCACCACGGCACGCAGCCGAGGAACGTCAGGACGGTGAAGCGGCCGAGCGGCATCCGGACAACGCCTGCCGGGATCGAGATGAACGAGCGCACGACAGGGGTCAGCCGGCCGAGGAAGACAGCGAGGTCGCCGAAACGGTCGAACCAGCGGTCGGCGCGATCGAGCTTCGCCCGGTCGAGGTGGAACCAGCGGCCGCGCTCCTCGAGCAGGGGCCGTCCGGCGAACGCGCCGATCCCCCAGCCGAGCCACGAGCCGACGGTGTTCCCGATCACGCCTGCGAGAGACATCACCACGAAGCCCCAGAAGTGCGAGTGGATCCGGTCGCCGAAGAGGACGAGATGCTGGCCCGAGAACGCCCCGGCGGCGAGCGCGCCCGCGTAGAGCATCACGAGCTCGCTCGCCGCCGGGAAGACGGAGTCGATGACCATCAGCAGGAAGACGGCGTAGAGCCCGTGATCGCCTATGAACGTCGTCACCGAGCTCGACAGTGAGGCGACCACTGCGAACAACGCTATCGGTGCGCCAAGAAGGTCTGCTTCAGGTCGGTCGGGCCGTACTGGTTCTGAGCGCGGACACGGAGGACGTAGCGCCCGCCGTAGACGAGATTTCCGCGCCGGTCGCGCCCCTCCCAGCGCACACTGGCGGTGCCCGCCCCGATCTTCGCGCTCCCGAGCTTCCTGACGACGACGCCGTTCGTGCTCTCCACCCGCGTCGTCACCGTCGCGGGACGAGTGAGCTTGAAGGTGCCGAGCAGGACCCGCCGGCCGGCGTGCACGAGCACGGTGTTCGGCACGCGAAGGTTCCCGAGCGTGTTGTTGACCCAGAATGGCTGGTCGGCGGACGACTGGCGGCCGAGATCGTCGACCGCCGTGACGAGCCAGTGCCAGCGGCCTTCGGTGTCGACGGATCCGTCCGTCTTCGTCCCGGTCCACGAGAACTTGTACGTGCCGGGCGCCTGCGGGCCGCTCTGCACGAAGCGAGCGACGCCGTCGGCGCCGACGATCTTCGCGGTCACAGTCGACTGGCGAACGACCTTGTAGCTGAGCTGCTCGCGGTCGCCGACCCCGTCGCCGTTCGGCGAGAGCACGGCGTCCGAGGGCGGCGGCGCATAGACGCCGCCGTAGGAGACGAGCAGGGCTTCTGAGATCGCCCGCTCCCCGGTCGGATCGGAGGGCCGGTTCAGCAACTGGCCGTCGAAGGCCATCGTCGTCGAGTTGCCCGGCTCGAGGCCCGAGCCGGTCACGCAGCCGAGCCGGACGAGCTCCTGCGCGAGCTCGTAGTTCGTCAGGCCGACGCTGTAGCCGACCTGCCCGCCGTCGACGGCGACGAGCACGATCGAGCCGTCGCGACGCTGACCGACCGCCGAGCGGGCCAGCCGCGGGGCGAGCACGGTCGCGGAGAAGTCTTCGAAGGCGCGGAAGACTGCCTTGCCGTTGCGAACGAGCAGCGGCCCGCCGCCTAGCGCGTCGGCGTCGTCGGCCCAGCCCGAGCTGAGGACGAAGCGGATGGCGACGCGAGCCCCCGGCGGCGCCTCGGCGTCGAGTTTCTGGGCCGAGCCGCCCGTCGCCGAAAGGACGGCTCCCCCGGCCGGAATCGGTGTGTTCCCACCCTGGGTGAACTGGACGACCGGCCCGCTCAGGTCGCTCCCCGGCGTCAGCGCCGGAAACGGGTAGATGACGGCCTCGGTCGCGCCCGCGGCAGGCGGCGTGGCGGCTCCCCAGGCCGGCGTGTAGAGCGTGATCCCACCCTGGTTCGCCGGCTCGTTCAGCCCGGTCAACGGCCGGCGCTGGCCGCGTCCCTGCCAGAACGCGTTCCATGCAGCGTGGCGGACGTCGAGCGTCCCGCTCGGCGTGATGCCGATGCTCGACCGCCCCGAGTTCGGAACCGACTGCAGGACGCGGTCTTGCATCAGCATTCCGTCGGGACGCCCGTCAGCGGCGTTGAAGTAGTCGCCGTTGATGCCCGCCACAGTCGCGGACGGGGAGGCACCGCGTTCGATCCCGGTCAGACGCTGCTTGCCGGAGATCGCGTTGTCGGAGAGCACCGGATGCAGGCCCCATAGCCCTCCCGGCTTGGGCGCCACGAGCACGTGGACGACGACAGGCCCGTGCGGGGTGAACAGGAGCTGGCGTGTGTAGGTCAGGCCCGGGATCAGCGTCTGCGCGGACGCGTTCGCCGGCCCGGCGAGAACGCTCGCCAGCAACACTGTGATGAGGACCCGGCGCAGCAAGAGTTGACCCCGCAGGAAGGTAGCCGAAACTCATGATCGACAGGATTCCTCCGGTGGCGAAGTTCGCCGTCCCGCTGGCAGCTCTCCTCGCGCTCGCCGGTTGCGGCTCAGCCGAGAAGCGGAGTGCGCCCACCACCCAAGCGGCGAAGCCTGCGCCGAGACCGCCGGCACCCGCAGTCACGAAGCCTCGCATCGTCCATCCGCACAACCGTCCCGTGCCGATCCTGATGTACCACGTCGTCGGCGCGGCACCGGCCGATGCGCCGCTTCCAGGGCTCTACGTCAGACAGGCCGACTTCGCAGGGCAGCTCGCCTGGCTCCGCGCTCACGGCTACCACGCGGTCTCGCTGCTCCGGGTCTACGACTACTGGAAGCGCGGCTACGCGTTGCCACGACGGCCGGTCGTGCTCACCTTCGACGACGGCTACCGCGAGGACTTCACGAACGTGCGGCCGCTGCTGGCGCGCCGCCACTGGCCGGGGGTTCTCAATCTCGCCGTCCGCAACCTGCTCGACCGGAAGCTGACAGTGCCGCAGATCCGGCTGATGATCCGCCAGGGCTGGGAGGTCGACGCCCACACGATCAACCACCCCGACCTGACGACGCTCGTCCCTTCCCAACTCAGGCACGAGGTCGCGGGCTCGCGGGCGTGGATCAAGCGGCGGTTCCACGTTCCTGTCGACTTCTTCTGCTACCCGTCAGGCCGCTACGACTCGCGCGTCCTCGCCGCCGTGCGCTCAGCCGGCTTCCTCGGCGCAACGATCGAGGGCTCCGGCCCCGCCTCGCCCCGGGACGGCCTGCTGACGTTGCCCCGGATCCGGGTCGACGGCTCGGACGGTGTTTCGGGCTTGGCCGCGAAGCTCGGCGCCTACGGTTAGGTTTCGTGGCGTGAGCAAAGCCGCGACTGCCACTCGCACGGACCTCGTCGAGGACCTGATGGCACGGTTTCCGCACATCCCGCGTGAGGCGGCGCTGAAGGAGGATCTGCTGCGCACAGGCTTCGCCTTCGACGAGTCGGCGCTAACCGACAACCTCGACGGCGAGATCAAGCCGAAGTCGTATTTCATCTTCTCGTTCGACCAGAAGCCGCTGGCCGAACTCGGCGAGGCGGCCAAACGCCGCCCGCCGGAGGAGGTGGCGCTGACCGGCGGCCCCTACGGGCTGCGCCGGACGATCGTCTCCGTCCGCGTCAACCCCGCTTCGCCCTACCGTGTCACAGATGCCGACGGAAAACTGACCCTCTCGCTGGAGGGGCGCGAGATAGCCGAGGTCGGGCTGCCGCCGATGCCGGAGTACTACCGCCACACGCTGGCGAACGGGAAGACCGTGATGGAGACGGCACCGACGATCCAGTGGGGCTACCTGATCTACCTGACCGTGCTGCGACTCTGCCAGTACTTCGGCGCGCACGAGGAGTGCGGCTTCTGCGACATCAACCACAACTGGCGCCAGCACAAGCGAGAGGGCCGTCCGTACACGGGAGTGAAGCCGGTCGAGGACGTGCTCGAGGCGCTGACGATCATCGACCGCTACGACGACGCGAAGGCGAGCAAGGCCTACACGCTCACCGGAGGCTCGGTGACGAGCACCGTCGACGGGCTCGCGGAGGCCGACTTCTACGGGCGCTACGCGCAGGCGATCGAGGAGCGCTTCCCGAAACGCTGGATCGGCAAGGTCGTCGCGCAGGCGCTGCCGCGCGAAGACGTGCAGCGCTACAAGGACTACGGGATCACGATCTACCACCCGAACTACGAGGTCTGGGACAAGCGACTGTTCTCGCTGATCTCACCCGGCAAGCAGCGCTACGTCGGCCGAGAGGAGTGGCACCGGCGGATCTTCGACGCCGCCGAGGTGTTCGGCGCGCGCTACGTGATCCCGAATTTCGTCGCGGGCGTCGAGATGGCGAAGCCGTTCGGATTCGAAAGCGTCGACGAGGCGATCGCCAGCACGACCGAGGGGCTCGACTACTTCATGAGCCGCGGGATCACTCCGCGCTTCACGACCTGGTGCCCCGAGCCGACCACGCCGCTGGGACGCGACAACCCGGACGGCGCCCCGCTCGAGTACCACATCCGGCTCCTCGAGGCCTACCGCGATACGGTCGAGAAGCACGGCCTGAAGCCGCCGCCCGGCTACGGCGTCGCGGGCGCAGGGAACGCCGTTTTCTCGGTCAGCTCCTTCATGGACGCCCTCCCAGCCGAGGAAGTTGTGCCGGCGTGAACCGGATCACCATCGAAGAGGCCAGGGCTTTGTGGGAGAAGGCCTCCGACGACGAGCTCAAGCGCCTCGCACAGAACGTGCGGGCCCGCTGGCACGAGCCGGACCGCGCCACCTACATGGTGATGCGGATCATCAACTACACGAACGTCTGCGTCGCCCAGTGCGACTACTGCGCCTTCTACGTGCTTCCGAACCAGGACGGCGGCTACGTGCTCTCCCGCGAGGAGGTGTTCGGGAAGATCGACGAGCTGGTCGAGTTCGGCGGCGACCTCGTCGCCTTCAACGGCGGCTTCAACCCTCGACTGCCGCTCGACTACTACTGCGACCTCTTCGGCGCGGTGCGGGAGCGCTACCGCGACCGGGTCGAGTTCTACGCGCTCACGATCGCCGAGTTCGTCTTCCTCGCCGACCGCGCGGGCCTGAGCTACGCCGAGGCGGCGGCGCGACTGCGCGACGCCGGCGTCCACTGGGTCACCGGCGGCGGCAGCGAGATCCTGACCGAGGACTTCCGCGCCCGCCACGCGAAGTGGAAGTACACGGTCGCGGACTACTTCGAGGCCCAGCGCGCGATTGTCGAGAGCGGCCTGCGAACGACGGCGACGATGGTGATCGGGTTCGACGAGACGCTCGATGAGCGGCTCGAGCACCTGCAACGCACGCGTGACTTCCAGGACGAGACCGGGGGTCTCTTCTCGTTCCTCTGCTGGACGTACAAGCCGTACGGCACAGCCTTCGGCGGCCGCGAGATCGCCCCGCGCGAGTACTGGCGGCATATCGCGCTCTCGCGGATCTTCCTCGACAACATCCCGCATATCCGCACATCGGTGCTGACGCAGAACGAAGACGCGTTCCGCGCCCTCGACTACGGCGCCGACGACTTCGACCTGCCGATCGAGGACGAGGTGACGCAGAAAGCCGGTGCACGGATCGACCTCGATCTCGAGGGCTTGCTCTCGATCCCCCGCTCGCTCGGCTACACGGTCGAGTACCGCCGGGCCGAGCGGCCGGCGGCGCTCGCAACTTCCTAGGTGCGGCTGCTCGAGGTCGCGCTCAACGGCCACCGCACTCCGGACGAGCACCCCGCGATCCCGCGCACACCCGAGGAGCTTGCCCGCGAGGCCCGGGCGTCAGTCGAGGCCGGCGCCGAAGTGCTACACGTCCATGCGTATGCCGCGAGCGAGGAAACGCTGGCCGCCGAGCCGTGCGCAGCGATGGTGCGCGCGATTCGCGAGGCCTGCCCAGGCGTCCCGATCTCGCAGACGACGGCGCTCTACATCGCCGGCGACGATCCGGAGCGGCGCCTGGCGCTGATCGCCGGCTGGACCGAGCTGTCCGAGCTCGTCACTGCGAACCAGGGTGAAGAGGGCATCATCGAGCTCTGCGAGCACCTGCTCGAGCGCGGTGTCGGCATCGAAGCCGGCCTCCTCTCGCTCGCCGACGCCGAGGCGTTCGTCGAGTCGCCAATCGCGGCCCGTTGCACCCGAGTCCTGATCGAGCCGCTAGACGCCGACCCCGAGGTGGCGGTCGCGCATGCAGCGGCAATGGAGAACGTGGTCGCGCAGGCAGGTGTCACGCTCGAGCAAGTCCACCACGGCGACCTGATCGCGAGCTGGGCAGTCTCGGAACGTGGAGCCCGAGGAGGACACGGCGTTCGCACCGGCCTCGAGGACACAACGGTGATGCCCGACGGAACGCCCGCGATGGACAACGCCGAGCTCGTACGCGAGGCGAAGCGTCTCCTTGCGCGCACCTGACGGGGCCGAGACGCGATTGACTTAGTAACAGTCTGTCACTTGCAAGAAACGGCCGAACCATGCCATCGCTCTGCTCTTTCGGCCGTGTCGAACATTGTAACAGTCTGTTACTAGCCCATCCGGCGCTTGGGCTAGCCGTCGAACGGCAGCAGCTCGAGTGCCCGCTCGAAGCCGCCTCGATCGTGGAGCGGCTCTCCGTGCGAGACGATCACGTGCACGAACGGCAGCTCGAGCAACGTCCCCGGGCTGCAGCGGCTCGAGCTCCGTCTCGGGAATGTTGTTGCGCCACAACAACGAGGGCCCGTAGCACGCGCGCCACAGCGCTGGACGAAAACGTCGACGTCACGGACGTGCCCGGCTTCAGCGCGACCCCCACGTCGTCGCGCCAATCCGGGTGCGCGACCCGCCGGATTCAAAGACCTGGCGCGACGTCGATGATCTCGACGGCAGTCAGGAAATCGCCGTCTCGGGCTCGCCCCTGGTCGCAGCTGCTTTTGCCGCTCTCTCGAGCCAGGGCGTCGCCTGCAGTTGCTCGAACGTTCGCCGCGCTTCCACCAGCAACGGTTCCGCGGCGTCGGTGTGCTGCTGCGACGTGAGCCACTCGGCGTGCTCGAGCTGGGTGACGGCGACATGGAAGACGAGGCCGAACTCGCGGAACAGGCTGGCGGCATTGCGGAAAAGGTCTTCGACTCGTTCGTGGTTGCCGCGGGCGGCCTCGAGGAGAGCATTCAGTCGCGCAACGTTGGCGTACAGGAAGGGAGTTAGCTCGCCGGGATCGCGCGTTTCCGGGATCGCGAGCAGAGCTTCTGCCTTTTCGAGGTCCGGGACAGCAAGCGCTGCTTCGATCCCCTCCACCAAGCTTTCCTTGATTGCCGCCTCCGTGATGGAGAGGTCGCCGAGGGTCTCGAGCGTCGGCTCGACCGCTGCGAGTGCCTCAGCGTGGCGCCCTTCGGCGCGGAGCAGTCGCGCCTCTACGATCGCATAGCCGGCTCTGAGCTGCCAGTTCTCGCTATTGCGGAGCGTGTCGGAAGACGCAAGCACGGCGCGCGCGGTATCCAGATCGCCACGCTCACAGTGGAGATACGCGACGGCGAGCATCTGACCTCGCGGGAGATCGCTCGCCACGGTCGGTTCTTCCTCGGCGGCGATCGTCAGTGCCTCGTCCCAGCGGCCGAGCATGAACAGCGGCCCGAGGGTCCCGGTGCGCATGACGGACTCCATGCGGCGATTCCCGCGGCGGCGGGCGAGCACGAGCGAGCGCTCGGTCAGATCGAGTATCTCGGCGTAACGATCAGACGCTTCGAGGACAGCGCCGAGGTTTTGATGAGCGCGCAGTGCGGTGGCGTACAGCTGCTCGGCGTGTGCCCTTGCCGCAGCGGCCTCGAGCAGGATCCGGGCCTCGGCCAGCCGCCCCGAGTAGAGCAACACGACCGCTTTGCTGGTGAGTGCTTGGACGAAGATTTCGGGCAATTGCAGCCGCTCAGCAAGCGTGAGCGCCCGCTCGAGGGGCGCGGACGCGGCCTCGTTGTGCCCCGCGAGGGCGCGCATGCGGCCGAGCTGGGCGAGCGCAGCCGCGAGCTCGGCGCTCGGCTTGCCCTGCTCGAGCTGCGCGACCACCTGCTCGAGCCGAGCTGCAGCTTCCTCCAGCCGGCCCTCGCCGACATCGACGTCGGCGAGGGCGGCGCTGGCGCGCGCGGCGGCCCGTGCGTCTCCCGCCTCGGTGTAGAGGGCGAGGGCGCGCTCTCCCTGTTCGCGTGCTTCAGCCGGTTCATTCGCCTGTAGGGAGAGCCGGCCGGCCTGCTCGAGTAATTCGGCTTCGAGCAAGGCGTCATCGGCAAGGCCGGCCGCCTGCTGGTAGTAGCGCTTGCCTTCTTCGGGAGCGCCGAGCGAGCCGGCCCTCTCACCGGCTCGCGCAAGCATCTCGCCTGCCTTCGCCCTGATCGCCTGCGCGTCGTCTGCCTCGGGTGCGGCCTCGAACGCGGCCAGATAGTGGGAGGCGAGGACCTCGGCCACCTCGTCGAGCTCGGAGAAGGCGGAAGCCAAGTGCTCGGCGGCCGCCAGGTGGCGGAGCTTGCGCTCCCGCTTCGAGAGCGTCTCGTAGGCGACGTGGCGGACGAGGTCCTGTAGAAATCCGTACTGGCCGCGCTCGGGAGAGCGTGGATCCATTTGGACACCCAGGACCTCCTTGCGCACCAGCCCCGACAGCAACGGCTCGAGCTTCACAGCGGGCGTGCCGGCGAGGGCCGCGAGCGCCTGCTGGGTGAAGGTCTTGCCGAGCACCGCCCCGTCTTGGAGCAGCCGCCGCTCCTCACCGGAAAGACCATCCAAGCGGGCCGCGATCAGCGCATGCAGCGTTTCCGGTACCTCGAGCGTCTCGATTTCTCCTGTCGGCGCGTAGACAGGCCCCTCCTGAACGAGGAGGTCGCGGTCGAGCAGCATCCGCACGGTCTCGACCGCATACAACGGCACCCCTTCCGCGCGCGCCAGGATCTGCTCGCGCAGGCGCTCCGGCAGGCCGGGCACCAGCCCCTCGAGCAACTCCTCCATCGCTCCTTGCGAGAGCGGCTCCAGGAAGAGCGAGGTGAAATTCCGCTGGCCGGCTCCCCAGCCGGGCCGGCGCTCCTGCAGCTCCGGACGGGCCAGTGTGATCACGTAGATCGGGTAATCGCGCGACCACTCGAGTAGGTACTCGACGAAGTCGAGCAGGCTCGTGTCCGCCCACTGCATGTCCTCGAAGGCGAGCACCGTCGGGTAGGCGTCGGCCAACCGCTCGAAGAACAACCGCCAGGCCGCGAACAGATCCTGCCTGTCACCCGCGGCCGCCTCGTCCAGTCCCAGCAGATGCGCCAGTCGCGGCTCGACGAACGCCCGCTCCTCTGGATCGAGGAGATGCTCCTCCAAGGTGGCCTGAAGCTTGGGTCGCGCGGAGGCGGGCTCCTCGTCCTCCGAGATCCCGCAACGCATCCTGACCATGTCCGCCAAGGCCCAGTAGGCGACGCCCTCCCCATAGGCGAGGCAGCGGCCGCGCTGCCAGTACACCTGCTCGACGATCCCGTCGAAGTACTTGTAGAACTCCCACGCCAACCTCGACTTGCCGATCCCGGCGATTCCCGTCACGGAGACCAGGTGCGCCTTGCGCTCGGGCGCATAGTCGTGGAAGAGCTCCTTGATCAGCTTGAACTCCCGTTCGCGGCCGACGAACGGCGCTTCCAACCCGGCCGACTTCAGCTGGCCGCCCACGCCCGAGACGACGCGCAGCGCGCGCCACAAAGGCACAGGCTCAGCCTTCCCCCTCAGCTCGTGCTCCCCGGCGCCCTCGTAGACGATCGCCTGCTCGCTCGCACGCCGCGTGACCTCACCGACGAGCACGATGCCGGGCTCGGCCGCCGACTGAATCCGCGAGGCCGTGTTGACCAGGTCGCCCGCGACCATCCCCTCGCCCTCGGCGCCGATCGTCACCGCCGCCTCGCCGGTCAGCACTCCCGCCCGTGCCGCCAGTGCGGGATCGAGCTCAGGGACCGATGCGACCAGCTCCAGGGCCGCCCGTACCGCCCGCTCGGCGTCGCTCTCCGTCGCAACCGGCGTTCCCCAGACCGCCATCACCGCATCGCCGATGAACTTCTCGACCGTGCCGCCGTAGCGGCCGATCAGCGTCCGCGCCAGTTCGAAGTAGCGCGAGAGCAGATCGCGCGTTTCCTCGGCGTCGCGCGACTCCGACCAAGCCGTGAATCCGACGAGATCGGCGAACAGCACCGAAACGAGACGGCGCTCGGCGGCCGGCGCGACGGCAGGAGTTTGAGGGACGGCCGACATTCCGACGGTCGCGAGTGGCGCTCCGCAGTCGCCGCAGAACTGCTTGCCTGGAGGATTCGGGCCGCCGCAGGACGCGCAGATCGCAGCGAGCGCGCTCCCGCAGTCTCCACAAAACCTCTTTCCCGGAGGATTCTCGGCGCCGCAGTTCGAGCAGACGGTCATCTCGAAGAGCCTAACCCGCAACCCTGCGTGCTAACAGCGCCGGGAGATTGCAACCTGGCAGATCGTCGTCATGGAGCTTTTGTGGACAACGCAAGAGCCTGCCGAGTTCGCTGTGACGAGGTCAAGGTCGAGGGACTCACAGTTCGCGATGTCTCCTTGAGGCACGGCAGCGGCCTAGACTCGGTCTGAGCCTGTGGACGTCTTTGAAGTTCTTGCCGCTAGAGCTGATCAGGCGACGGCATTCGTCATTCTCGGCTCGATCGTGGTTCCGTTGGCCGTCCTCGCCGCGGTCTGCTTGTTCTTCTGGGGGCACCGACACGACGACTGACTCAGGCCGGTTGCCTCTTGCGTGGGCAAGCGTGCCTGGGATGTAGGTCGGGGGTCGCGCATGACGATCACCTTATTCGCCCCAGGTCGAAGGTAGCCTGACCCCGCGTGTCCGTCTTGGCCAACCTGCACTACCTGATCCATTGGCCTACACAGGGGGGCTACAACTTCGTGAGCGGCCCGCTGGCCGACATCACGCTCATCACGGCCTTCTCCAGCGCGCTGTACCTCTGGCTGCGAAAACACAATTGCCACGTCCACCGCTGCTTGCGTTTGGCGTGGCATCCCCATCCCGTCCACGGCCACCCGGTGTGTAAGAAGCACCACCCGGAGGGCCATGGTGTACGGGCCTAGCCGGCCCTGGCGAACCTCGGCTGCGCGAGTGCTCGGAAATGACGCCTGAGGCGGGCGAGGTCGGCCGATCTGGCTCGAGCGTCAACTAACCGGAGACAGTTTCCTTTTGATCGATCAGCGACCTCAAGTGGTCTTCCATTTTGTCGAAGCTGTCTTCCTGACCGTCGTGCTTGGTCATGTGATCACGGCCAGCCTTGTCGCGGAACGCCAGCTTCATCGTCAGCCTCGTCACTCCGTCCGTTTCGTGCAGATCCACGGACTCGACGGCGTCCGCATCTGGCCACCCTTCGAACAGCCACGTCGCGACGGTCCGGGTCGGCGGCTCGACCTCCAAGTAGGTGCCCCGAAACGAGCACTCGGTTCCGTCGTCGGTCACGAAGACGATGTGATAGTTCCCGCCAACGCGCAAGTCGATCGAGCACTCCGTCACCTCACACGTGAATGGAGCGAACCATTTGCTCACATGCTCCGGCTTCGTGAACACATCGAAGACGAGTTCGATCGGAGCGTCGAACTCTCGAGTGGTGACAATCTCGAGTTCGTTCGGAAATTCGATGACTGAGGACCCATGCCGATTAGGTGTCACTGTTGCTCTCCTTGTTCTTGGAGCTCTTTGAGGTAGTCGTCCATCCGATCCAGTCGCTCGTTCCACGTCTGCTCGTACTTGGCCAACCATTCATGCAACGGCCCAAGGCGGGCGGGTTCCAGGCGGTACAGCCGACGACGCCCCTCCGGCCGGCACCTGACGAGCCCGACCTCGCTGAGCACCCGTAGGTGCTTCGAGACCTGAGGCTGGGACAGCGAGAGGTCGTTCACGATCGTCCCGACCGCCTTCTCGCCCGCGATCAGCGTGTCCAGGATCTCGCGACGCCGCGCCTCGGCAACTGCGTTGAAGACGTCCGAGGTCGTGGAGGAGCGGGCCACGGTGCCATCATATTCCGATATCGGCATGTGTCAAGACGAAGTGGGAGCTTTCAGAGAGTCCCCCTGAGATTGATCCCGCCATGGCACTGCGGCGCCGAGCAGTGGGCTGGCAGCTCTAGTTCTCGTCGTGCTGCGTTGCGCTCTCGTCGTGCTGCGCTGCGCCCTCGACCGGCGGTATCCAGCTCTCTCGCCGCTTCACCCAGATCTCGTCGTCGGGCTTCAGCTGGAAGGGCGCCTCATCGAGACTTCCGATCCGGATTTCGATGAGCGTGTCGCCAGGGTTGCTCGTGTCCAACAGCCGAGACCCGCAGCGGGGGCAGAAGCCGCGACCGTCATAGCTCGAGATCTCGCCGCTCACCTCAAACGCCTCGACGGGCCAGTGCGCGTACACAGTGAAGGCACTGCCAGACTCCTTTCTGCAATTCGCGCAGTGGCAGCGCCGGACATGCACAGGGTCACCGCGAACGCTGTAGCGGACCGCCCCGCAGAGACATCCGCCGGTGCGCACGCCTGCCTCCACGCGCGCAGATGCTAAGGGAACATCGCGGTGGGTCGAGGGTTCGCGTGTCGCCCGCTCGTGAGTGGAGGACGCTGCTGTGCGCCAGCGTTCAGGAATGTCCGCTGACTGGGCGGTGTGTGCCGCTTGGTTCTCGCGCCTCTCCGAGCCTATCCTCCGTCCCGATGGCGCCGGAGACGCGGTACGCGCGGAGCGGGGACGTCAACATCGCGTACCAGGTGACGGGCCAGCGACTGCGCGACCTCGTCTATGTTCCGGGCTGGGTCTCGAACATAGAACTGATGTGGGAGGAACCCGCGATGGCGCGCTTCCTCGACCGCCTAGCCTCCTTCTCTCGTCTCATCCTGTTCGACAAGCGCGGCACGGGGCTCTCCGACCGCGTTTCGAACAACGAGCTGCCGACCCTCGAGCAACGCATGGACGATGTCCGGGCCGTGCTCGAGGCGGTCGGATCCGAGCACGCTGCGCTCTTTGGGCACTCCGAGGGCGGGAATATGTGCGTCCTGTTCGCCGCCACCTACCCCGAGCGGACCGCCGCGCTCATCACGCTCGGCTGCTTCGCGAAGCGCCGCGACCCCGATGACGACTACCCGTGGGCGCCGACTGCCGAGAACCGGGAGGAGTCGGCGGCGGACGTCGAGCAAAACTGGGGACACCTTCGCCCGGAGGACGTCGAGTATTACGCGCCCAGCCGCGTCGGGGACGAGCAGTTCGTGCGCAACCTCGAACGCTACCTTCGGCGCGCCGCGAGCCCTGGTGCGGCGGCAGCGCTCCTGCGCATGAACGCATACATCGACGTCCGGGAGGTGCTGCCCACGATCCGCGTGCCGACGCTTGTCCTCCATCGCACCGGCGACCGCGACGTCAACGTCGCCGAGGGGCGCTATCTCGCGGCGAAGATCCCGGGCGCGAAGTTCGTCGAACTCGCGGGGGCCGACCACTTGATCTCGGCTGGAGACACGGATGCGATCGCCGACGAGATTGAAGAATTCCTCACCGGGACGCGGCCGGCGCCGGAGCTCGACCGCGTCCTCGCGACCGTGCTCTTCACCGACATCGTCGGCTCGACGGAGCGGACAGCCGAGATGGGAGACCGCCGGTGGCGCGACCTGCTCGTGGCCCACGACGCTGCGGTGCGACGCGAGCTCGAGCGCTTCCGAGGTCGCGAGGTCGACACGGCGGGCGACGGCTTCCTCGCAACCTTCGACGGCCCAGCGCGCGCCGTCCGCTGCGCGATCTCGGCCGGCGCGGCCGCTCGGGAGCTCGGAGTGGAGATCCGGGCCGGAATCCACACCGGCGAGTGCGAGCTAGACGGGCGGAAGATCCGCGGCATTGCCGTGCATACGGGGGCACGAATCTCCTCGCTCGCGGGGCCGGGTGAGGTCCTGATCTCGCATACGGTCAAGGATCTCGTCGCCGGCTCCGGTCTCGAATTCGAGGACCGCGGCGTGCACCAACTCAAGGGTGTGCCCGGCGAGTGGCGACTCTACGCCGCACGCTGAACGATCGCGCCTTACCCCTCACCCGAGCCCGGGCACGGCCTCATAGGACTGCATCGTCCGTGCCGTGCGTATTTCATGGTGGTGCTTTTCAGGTCGAGGCAACGGCGGAAGTTCCGATGGACCAGGGCCGTTCTCGTGATTGGTCTTGGTGTCGCTGCGCTCCCTACAGCCGTCGCGAACACCGAGGCCAAACGCGGCCACCTTCCCGTCAAGTCGCCGCGCTCTTGCGCCTGGCGGACCGTCCGGAGTGCTGATCCCCATCCTGCCTTGTACGACCGGTTCAATTCCGTTGCCGCTGTTTCGCATCGGGAGGCATGGGCCGTGGGCGACTACTTCACCGGTCGCGAGGGCGGTCTGCATGGGGCCTTCGTCGAGCACTGGAACGGCCGATACTGGCGCCTCGCGCACGCCCCGATCCCACCCGGCGCGACCCTGGAGTCCGTGTCTGCTTCCGGAGCGGGGGACGTGTGGGCGGTCGGAATGCGGAGGAACCTCGGACAGCTGATCGAGCACTGGGACGGCGTGCGCTGGCGAGTGTTGCCGACGCCCCGACCCGGCGGCATCGTGCACGCGGTCGCCGCGCGCACGCCACACGATGTCTGGGCCGTCGGCACGCGCAAGCGAGGCCCGGGCTTCGGGACGTTGATCGAGCACTGGAACGGCACGCGCTGGATGGTCGTTGCGAGCCCGAGCCCGCCCCTCGCGCGCGGCCAACGACGCGACGCGATCCTGCAAGCCGTAACCATCATCTCCCCGACCGACGTTTGGGCGGCCGGCTCCTGGGTCATTGGTGTTCCGGCCACGGCTTCCCACACGTTGATCCAACACTGGAACGGGCAGCGCTGGACGATCGTGCCCAGCCCCAACGTGACCTCCGGAGGCGTGACCAACGACTTCCTGTTCTCGGTCTCTGGCAGCCGCCGCGATGATGTCTGGGCAGTCGGGTCGTGGGGCGATTACCTCCCGGGCGGTTTCGGCGGCAAGGGAGACCACTCCCTGACCTTGCACTGGGACGGGCGCCGATGGTCGCGGAGCGCGACCCCTGCGCTCGCCACCGCTCCTTACTCTCCGGCGTGGCCGCCGGTGCCGGCCGAGCTTGGGCGGTCGGTGACCGCCGCCTCCAGCCCGATCAGCAGACGCTGATCGAGCGCTTTGACGGCAAGCGTTGGTCGGTTGTCCCAAGTCCTCCAGGCTTTTCGCTTTCCGCGGTTTCGGCGCGCTCCGGCGGAGGCGTTTGGGCCGTTGGCGCAAATGGCCACCAGCCTCTCGCGGCGCGTTGCTGATCCGACAAAGACGCTGCCCTGGGCCAGCGTTCGGGAATGTCCCCTGAGGTCGGTACCCTCGTCCGGTGCACACGCTCGCTGAGATCGAAGGCGCCATCAGAGCCAGCTGGGGTTTCGATACGGCGGACGAAGACGATGGATGGACGCCGGGCAATCCCTCGCGCGGGCAGTGCGACGTTACGTCGCTGGTCTTGCACGACATCTTTGGCGGAGAAATCTTGGCGGCGGACGTCTTCCGCAACGGCCAGCGAGCGGAAGCGCACATGTGGAATCGGCTTCCTGGAGGCATGGAAGTTGATCTGACGCGGGATCAGTTCAGAAACGGCGAGGTGATCGGAGAGCCGTCCGTCCGGCAAAGGCCGGCGCGGTTCGAGTCGGAGCACCCCAGGTACCACCGCTACGAGGCCTACCTCGTTCTGGCACGCCGGGTTCAGGAACGCCTTTCGAGCTAACACGTCAACGGAGGCGCCCGCCGGACCGGTGACCATCGTCGCCTGGGCCAGCGTCCCGGAATGACCCCTGACGGCCTGCTGCAGTGTATTCGCTAGACAGCCGTGGCGCGACAGCGCAGACTTGTTTCGTGGACGTGCCGGACGTGGAGTACGCGCGTAGCGGCGAGGTGGCGATCGCCTACCAGGTCTTCGGGGAGGGTCCGCTGGATCTCGTCTTCGCCCGCGGGTTCGCCGGCGACTTACTGACGACGTGGGAACAGCCGCCGCTCGTCCGCCAGCTCCAGAGCTTTGCGGCGATAGCGCGTGTCATCATGCTCGACAAACGCGGGACGGGTCTCTCTGACGGCTTCCGTCAGCCACCTACGCTCGAGACGCGGATGGACGACTTGCGCCTCGTGATGGATGCCGTCGG
The DNA here is from genome assembly GCA_005883955.1 of Actinomycetota bacterium. Taxonomy (GTDB): domain Bacteria; phylum Actinomycetota; class Thermoleophilia; order Gaiellales; family Gaiellaceae; genus 13-2-20CM-68-14. The sequence goes on from VAXH01000093.1 coordinate 46,114, forward strand.
GTCGGAACGAGCGGTGCTTTGGAGCGCGCAGGACGGCGCGCGACTGGCGCTCCTGTTTGCGGCGACGTATCCGGAGCGCACAGCGGGGCTCGTGCTCTTCGACCCGCACGCGACGTCTCGGCGAGACGATGACTACCCGTGGGCGCCGAGCGACGAGCAGTGGCGTGGCCGGCTGGCCGACGCGCGCGAGGGGTGGGGCACGGTCGAGTACTTCCGCCGCCTAGTGGCGGACTGGGCGCCGGAGCGAGTGGGCGATGGAGAGTTCCTCGACTGGTTCGTCCGCCATATGCGGCGCAGCCTCAGCCCGGGCGCGGCGGTCGGATTCCTGCGTGCGACGATGGGGGCCGACGTACGCGACGTCTTGGCGGCCGTGCGCGTCCCGACGCTCGTGCTGGCGGCGCCCGACCGGCGCGAACCGGCGGTGTACGTCGCCTCGAAGATCCGTAGCAGCGAGCTCATTGTTCTGCCGTCCGTGCGAGGACTGTTCACCTGGCTCGACGCAGAAGCGCACGAGCGCGCAATGGACGAGACCGAGCGCTTCGTAGCTCGCGTCGGGCAGGTAGCGTCGCCAGACCCCGTCCTCGCCACGTTGCTCTTCACCGACATCGTGAGTTCGACCGACCGCGCCGCCGAGCTTGGAGACCGAGCGTGGCGGGAGCTCCTCGAGCGGCACCACGCGATCATGCGCCGCCGC
>VAXH01000005.1 GCA_005883955.1 Actinomycetota bacterium
GGCTCGGGTTCTGGCTCAGGTGGCGGTTCGGGCTCGGGTGCCAGCTCGGGTTCAGGCTGGGGAGTCGGCTCGGGGACGGGCTCAGCCGCCTTCAGCGAAGGAAGCTCACGAGCCTCGTTCGAGCCGAAGACCCAGCGGCGACCGCTCTCACGCAGCTGCTCGAGCAGGCTCTTTGCCTCCTCCGCGTTGAGATCGACATCACCCGGGGAGTTGAGCAGCTCGACAAGTCTCGCAGCGGCGCCCGGATTGCCTCGAACCTTCAGTTTCTGGGCGAGCTCCTGCGCGTCTCTGCGCGGCAGCGTGACGCTGCCGCCGTTGTCACCGGCGAGGAGTTTTTCGAGTCGTTGCGTCTCGTTCATTCCCCTGGTTTCTCCGGCGTCCCCGGCCGCCCATCCGGAAACATCTCCACGAAGCGTTTCGCGACCGCCGCCGGAACGAGCCCGTCCACCTTTCCGCCGAACGAAGCGATCTCCTTCACGCCGCTCGACGAGACGAAGCTGACCTCCGGGCTCGCCATCACGTAGACGGTTTCGACCTCGGGCGCCAGCGTCCGGTTCAGCTGGTTCATCTGGAACTCCCACTCGAAATCCGAGATCACACGCAGGCCTTTGACGATCGCCTTGGCCTCCCACCGGCGCGCGAAGTCGACAACGAGCTCGGAGAAGACGTCGACCTCGACGTTCTCCATACCGCCGAGCGCCTGGTTCAGGAACGCGACCCGCTCGTCGAGCGTGAACATCGGCTGCTTGTGCTGCGGGTGTCCGACGACGCCGATCACCAGCCGGTCGAAGATGCCGGCGGCGCGCTCGATCACGTCGACGTGGCCGTTGGTGACCGGGTCGAAGGTGCCGGGGTAGATGGCTGTGATCACGCGTGTTGGAAGAGCGTTATTCGCGCCGAGCCGTAGCGCCGGCTTGTGAGCTTCCTGAGTGGTGGGAGCTCTGGCTCGCCTCTGGCGCCCGATTCGACGACGACTAGACCGTCCTCGGTGAGGACGGTCGGAAGATACTGGGAAAGCCCGTTTTGCAGGGAAGAAAACATCTCGTAGGGCGGATCGACCAGCACGAGATCGTAGCGGCGGCCGGCTGCCGCCTCGGCCGAGAGCACCCGGAGCGCGTCCTGCTGGACGACGCGGGCGCCGGTGAGGCGCAGCTTGTCGAGGTTGCGGTCGATCGCGCGGCAGGCTTCGCGGTCGGTCTCGACGAAGACGGCGCTCGCCGCTCCCCGCGAGAGCGCCTCGAGGCCCATGGCACCCGATCCGGCGAAGAGGTCGAGGACGGTGGCTCCCTCGACGGGGCCGATCAGGTTGAACGCCGCTTCGCGGGCACGGTCCGAGGTCGGGCGCGTGTCATGTCCCTTCGGGGCGAAGATCCGCGCGCCCTTGTTGCGGCCGGCGATGATTCTCACCCGCGCGTCACCCGCAAATCGTGCCGCGCGGACGTGCCTGTGGATGGAAAATCACACTTTCGTTGCAGTTGCCATGTCCGCTCGCGTCGGTTCGAGTGGACAGTCCACTCGTGGTGCGCAACGGTCACGCCAGCGAGTCGACCGCGACGGCGGCGAAGAAGCGGTCGATCTCGTCGTCGAGCGGCCCCTCGTGGGCCACGAGCTCGCCGGCCAGCTCCCGGGCCCTTTCGAGTAGCTCCCGGTCGGCGCGAAGGCGAGTAAAGCGGAACTCAGAGAGGCCCGCCTGGCGGGTGCCGAGCAACTGGCCCTCGCCGCGCAGCTCGAGGTCCTTCTCCGCCAGCTCGAAGCCGTCCGTCGTCTCGACGAGCGCCTGCAGGCGCTCGCGGGCAGTGTCTGTCAGCTCTTCCTTGGCGCGCGAGACGAGCAGGCAATAGGACTGCTCGGCGCCGCGGCCGACGCGACCCCGCAGCTGGTGGAGCTGGGCCAACCCGAAGCGGTCAGCCTCCTGGATGATCATGATCGTCGCGTTCGGGACGTCGACGCCGACCTCGATCACGGTCGTCGAGACGAGCACGTCAAGCTCGCATGCCTTGAAGCGCGCCATCAGCTCCCGCCGCTCGGCCGGACGCAGGCGCCCGTGCAGAAGGCCGACCTTGTAGTCGCGGAGCTCGCCGCGCCGCAGCCGCTCCGCCTCGGCCTCGGCCGCGCGCGCCTGGGACGTCTCCGACCGCTCTATCAGCGGGCAGACGACATAGGCCTGCCTGCCGGCGTCGAGGTGCTTGCGCAGCCGGCGGTAAGCCTCCGGCCCGCGTTCGTCGGTCACCCAACTGGTCACGATCGGCTTGCGGTTGGCCGGCGGCTTCGCGATCTCGGTCACCGACAGGTCTCCGTAGACGGTCAGGGCCAATGTCCGCGGGATCGGGGTCGCGGTCATGTGGAGGACATGCGGGGAACGGCCTGCGGCCAGCGCGCCGCGCTGTTCGACCCCAAACCGATGCTGCTCGTCGACAACCGCGACCGCGAGGTCGTCGAGCGAGACGCCTTCCTGGATGAGCGCATGTGTGCCGACGAGGATCTGCGCGCCTTCGAGCTCGCCTTTGACCGACCCCGTCAGTAGTGCTGTCTGCACGCCGAGCTCGGTGCAGATCGGCTCGAGCGTCAAGAAGTGCTGCTCGGCGAGGGTTTCGGTCGGCGCCATCAGCGCGCCGGTCTTGCCGGTTTCGACCGCGCGCAGGAGCGCGTAGAGGGCAACGACGGTCTTGCCCGAGCCGACGTCGCCCTGGAGCAGCCGCTGCATCGGCTTCGCGGCCGCGAGATCGGCGTCGATCTCCGCGATCGCCTGCTCCTGATCCTCTGTCAGCTCGAACGGGAGCGCCTGCCGGTAGCGCTCCGCGAGCTCGCCCGGCTCGCCGAGGGCCGGTGCGGTCGCCTCCTCGGTTCCCTCGCGGATCCGCGCCAGTCCCACCTGCAGGAGCAGAAGCTCGTCGAGCGCGAGCCGGCGGCGCGCCCGCTCTGCTTCGTCAGCCCCGCGCGGCCGGTGCAGGGCAACGAGCGCGTCGAAGCGGAGCGGCAACCGCTCACGCGCCCGCAGCGACGCGGGCAGCGAGTCGCCGAAGTCCGGTGCGTACGGCAGCGCGCTCTCGACCAGCGTCCGCAGTCGCGGGGACGTCACCTCCTCGCTCGCGGGGTACACCGGGGCGAAGTCGGCAGTCGCGCCCGCCCCGTCCAGGTCGTACGAGCGGACGTGGAACTCGTTCCGGCGCAGCTGTCCCCGGAGGCGCAGCCGCGTCCCGGGCTGCAGCTTGTCGGCGAGCCAGGGCTGGTTGAACCAGACAGCCGAGATCTCGCCGCTCTCGTCGCGAACCGCCGCCTTCAGCACGGTCAGCCGGCGTCGCGTCGGGCGGATCGAGACGCGCCGGACCTCGCCGGCGATCACCGCCTCCTCCTCGCCGAACAGGTTCGAGATCGGCGTCTCCCCCACCGCCTGCTGGTAATCGCGTGGCCGGTGCTCGAGCAGGTCGCGTACCGTCCGCAGGCCGAGCTTCGCGAGCTTGCTCCGTTGGGACGGGCCGACGCCGGGCAGCGTGTCGAGCGATCGCGACAACGCCTCCGGCCGCGGCCGGCTTCGCGTCGGCAGCCAGCGCTCGGGCGCCTCCGTGCCCGCGAAGCCGCGCTGCTCAGTCATCTGCGAACCAGAAGAGGCCGACCGTGCCCGGACCTGCGTGGGTGCCGACGACCGGCCCGAGCGTCGTCACCAGCTCGAGCTCGGCTTGCGGCCGCGTCCGCCGCACCAGCTCATTGAGCGCCTCGGCGCGATCGGGAGCATCCGCGTGGGCGATCGCAACGCGCAGGCCCGGCCCGTCGCTCGAACCCGCCTCGAAAGCCGTGAGGAACGCCTGGAAGGCGCGCTGGTTGCCGCGAACGCGCTTGACGGGAATCACCTCGCCGCCCCGGATCGTCAGGATCGGCTTCACCCGCATCAGCTCGCCCGCCCAGGCCGCCGCACGGCCGATCCGCCCACCGCGCGCGAGGTAGTCGAGCGTGTCGAGCGTGAAGATCAGCTGCGACTCGCGCCGATGCCGGCGGACGAGATTTTCCACTTCGTCATCGGTCGTTCCCCGCTCGAGCCGCCGCTGGATCGCGAGCCCGAGCATCGCCACGGCAGCGGACGCGGTTTCGGTGTCGACGACCCGAATCCGGTCGCCGAACTCGGCCGCCGCCGTCCGGGCGCTCTCGACCGTGCCCGAGAGCGTGCCGGCGATGTGGAGCGAGTAGACGCGCCCATATTCGCCGAGCTCTTCGTAGGTCGCCTGAAAGTCGCCCGGAGTCGGCTGGGACGTGGTCGGCGTGACTCCTGAGCCGCGCAGCCGCGCGTAGAAGTCACTCGGCCCCAGCTCGACGTAATCGCGGAAGCTCTCCTGTCCGAATCGGACGTAGAGCGGCACGATCCGCCAGTTCGGATAGCGCTCGGGCGCCTCCGGAAAGTCGGCCGTCGAGTCGGCGACGATCGCGGTGTTCGCGGCGGTGAGCTCCACGCTAGGCCGGGGTCGTACCCGCCGCGCGGTGGATCGCCGCGACGATCTCGTCGAGCTCGCCGTCCTTGCTGAGGCAGTCGACGGCGCCGGCGTCGCTCAGCGCCTGGCGCTCGCGCAGGTTGGCCGATGCCGTCAGTCCGATCACCGCAGCGCCAGGGTATGCCGCGAGCACGGCTGCCGTAGCCTCGACGCCGTCCATTCCGGGCAGCCGGTAATCCATCAGCACAACGTCGGGGCGCAACTCGCGCGCGAGCTCGACCGCTTCGCCCCCGTCCTCGGCGGCGCCGACGATCTCGATGTCGGAGCGGAGCCCCAGCACGAGCTCCAGACCCTCGCGGAAGACCCGGTTGTCCTCGACCAGGACGACGCGAATCGGAGACTGCACCCGGTCGAATCTAGCGATAGCGCCTGCTGCTACTCGGCCGAAACGAGCAGCGGGTAGTGGGGCTGGCCGCCCTCGTGAACCTCGATCTCGAGCTCAGGGTTCGCCTGCTCCAGCTCTGCGAGCAGCCCTGAGAGATCCGGTTCTTCCTCTCCTGTCAGCAGGGTGACGACCTCCCGTGGCTCGGCGAGCAGGCGTTCCAGGATCGTCCGTGCCACCGGCTCGAACTCCGACCCGCCCGTCACCGGCTCGTCGTCCAGCAGCCCGACGTACTGGCCGGCATTGACCGAACGGCCGTTCAGTCGCACGTCGCGCGCGGCTGTCGTCACCGCACCCGTGGCGACGCGCCCTGCCGCCTCGGCCATCGCGGTCTCGTTCTCCTCGGCCGAGAGCTCGGGATTGAAGGCCACGAGCGCGGCCAGTCCCGCCTGCATCGAGGTCGCAGGATCGCCGCGGGCGCGTTCGTCGCCTCGACGGCCCCGAGAAGCTCGGCGGCGGACGGGTTCATCGTCTGCCCGCCCTCGACAATCCGGGTCGCGCCGAGGCTTTCGAACAAGCGCCGGTTGCCGGCGCCGGCGACGACCGCGACGACGCCCGTGGCGGCGGGCGGCGGGTCGGGAACTGCCGAAAGGAGCCGGCGCTCGCGCGCCTGCGTCTGCCGGTGCATGTCCGCGATCTCGACGTTCTCGATCGCGCCGACCCGCGTCCCGATTGCAAGCGCTCCGCCGGGGTCGTCCGTGTGGACGTGAACCTTCAAGGCGTGCTCGTCCCCGACGACGAGTAGCGAGTCTCCGAGTCCTTCGTACTCGGCCTCGAGCGCGTCCGGGTCGAGCTCTCCCTCGATCACAAAAGTCGTGCAGTAGCGGAACCGCGAGAGCTCCTGGTGCGCCGCCTCGACGGATGCTCGCGCCACCGGCGGCTCTTCGGGCAAGGGCTGTCCGGCGACGACGGACGCGATTCCGCGCACGAGCTCAACGAGACCGGCGGCGCCGGCATCGACGACGCCCGCCTCGCGCAGGACGTCGAGTTGGTCCTGGGTGCGGGCGACTGCTTCCTCGCCCCGGGTCACGAGCAGCTCGAGCAGCTCCGCGAGGGGTCGCGACTGCTCGGCCTCGGCTGCCTCCGCAAGGGCGCCGATCGCCGTCAGCATCGTTCCCTCGACCGGCTTGCGTACCGCCCGGTAGGCGGCGTCCGAGCCGGCCCGGAGGACCCGGGCGACCGCGGCGCCGTCGATCGGTCCCTCTGCCGATAGCCCGTCCCCGATCCCGCGGACGATCTGCGAGAGGATGACCCCGGAATTCCCACGGGCGCCCATCAACGCCGCGCGCGTGGTCTCGCGAGCGATCGTCGAGCGATCCTCGGCGGTCGAGTGCTCGAGCGCCTCGAGCACCGCCCGCGCGGTCAGGGCGAGATTCGTACCGGTGTCGCCGTCGGGGACGGGATAGACGTTGAGATCGTCGATCCGGTCCCGGCTTCGCTCTAAGGCGGCGACTGCACCACGAACAATGTGGAGCAGTGCCTCTCGCTCAGTCACGCTGACTGGCGGACGTCCAGGATGTGGACGTCCACAGTCGCCACGCGCAGGCCGGTCAGCCGCTCGACCTCGTACTGCACCTGCGAGCGGATCGTCGCGGCAACTTCGGCGAGGTTGAGCCCGTGCTCGACGACGACGTGGAGGTCGAGCGAGACCGAGTCGCCGTCCGCGGTGACGGAGATCCCGTGCACCCCGCGGCTCCGTGGCAGCAGGCGCCCGACTTTCGCTCTCGCGCCGCCGCCGATCCCAACGACGCCGTAGCAGCGCGCCGCGGTCTGGGAGACGATCTGGCCGATCGCGCCGGTCGAGATCGTGATCCGGCCGAACGACGAGGAAAGCTGTGGCTCAGCGCGCTCCATCGTCCTTTAGACGCTGGACGCGGTTAGAGAAGTTGCTCAAAGGCGCTCGCTTGCGACGCCGACGGAGGTCGTGCCGGCTTCGCCGGTGCGACCGCTTACACCGCTAGACGGCCTTTTGGACCTTGTTGCC
>VAXH01000006.1 GCA_005883955.1 Actinomycetota bacterium
CCTTCCAGAGCTGCCACCAAGCGGGCGTGCAGCCGTAGCGGAAGTCGAGGTCGACTGCCGATGCGACGGCCAGGATCTTCGGGGGTTTCACCGACTCAGTATGCGCCTGCGCCGCTGACGACAGCCGGAATCGTCTTCACCAGGATCGTCACGTCCATCCAGAGGGACCAGTTCTCAAGGTAGTAGAAGTCGAGCCGGACGAGGTCATCGAAGCTGAGATTGGAGCGGCCCGAGATCTGCCAGAGGCCGGTGATCCCAGGGAGCACGTTGTAGCGCTTGCGGTGCCAGTCCTCTAGCTGGTCGTAGTCGCGGAGGGGCAGCGGGCGTGGGCCGACCAGACTCATCTGGCCGCGGAGGACGTTGAGGAGCTGGGGGACTTCGTCGAGCGAGAAGCGCCGCAGCAGTTGGCCGATCGGTGTCACGCGCGGGTCGCGACGCATCTTGAACAGCGGGCCGCTCGCCTCGTTCGCTCGCTCCAGGTAGGGCTGATGCTCGGCGGCGTCCGCATACATCGTCCGGAACTTGAGCATGTCGAATTCCCGCTCGCCCAAACCGATGCGGCGGTCGCGGTAGAGAATCGGCCCCGGGGACGTCAATGTCACGCCGACGGCGATAAGCAGCCAGAGGGGCAGGCCGACGACGAGAACGGCTGCGCTGACGACAAGGTCGAAGGTGCGCTTCAGCACCCATTCGCCGCCGGCGAAGACCGGCGACCGGACCTCGAAGAGCGGGACGCTCTGACCCGGCACGTAGTCGGCCCGCTGGACGAGGAGCTCCGTCGTCTTCGGCGCGATCCGCACCTTGACGCCACGGCGGTGCGCCTGCTCCACGGTCTCGAGGAGCTCTCGCTCCCCGAACTCGGAGTCGGCGAGGATCACCTCGTCGACGCGGTGGGTGGCGAGCACCCGCGACAGCGCCTTCAAGTCGCCGAGAATCGGCAGGTCGAATCCGTCCGGCTCCGGCGCCAGCACTCCGACGAACTCGTAGTCGATGCCGCTGCGCTCCCGGCCCAGCATCTCGTGCAGGTGAGTCAGGTGGTCGCCGGCTCCGACGAGCAGCGCCCGCCGCCGGACACCTAGGCGGCGGAGCAGATTGCCAGTGATCGCATCGTAGGAGCCGCGAAGAAGCGAGATCAGGATCGCAGTCAGGACGAAGGCGGTTGGCGCCAGCCCGTAGGTCGAGAACCTGTGGCCGGTGCCGAGACCGAAGGCAAGGGCGACCAGGACGACGAGCAGGAGCGAGGAAACGACCCTGCCGATCCCGGGTCGGCGCTCCCGCTCCGCGTAGAGATCGCCCTGCGCGAAGACGAGCAGCGTGACCAGGATCAGAAACGGGAGCCAGTCTGTCTCCGCCTGCCAGAGCGATCCCCAGCGCAGGGTGCGCCCGTAGTAGACCTCCCGCAGGACGAAGGAGACGAACAGCCCGCCGGTCACCCCGCCCGCATCGATGGCAGCCAGCACGGCGATGCTCGCCAAGCGCCGGACGACCGGACCGAGGTGGCTGCCGCGGAGAATCGGCGGCGTCGCCGAGCGGACGTCGGTCGGTTGCGGCGAGGGCGCCGGGAGCGCGCGCACCGGCTCGTGCGGGTCGGGCCGGTGCGCGCGCGGTTCCGTCACTTAGTGCTTCAAGGCGCGGAAGGTGAAGTAGGACGGCTTCCGCTTGCCTGCCGTGGTGAAGAAGCCGGACTGCCACCCCGCGAGACGGGACTCGTCCTTGACCAGGAACCAGATCATCATCTGGATCCGCGGGTTCTTGCGCGCGATCGAGTACGCCTGCGCAAGGTACTTCGCCTGCGTCTTCCAGGCGACACCGAAGGTCCGATCCGGCGGGCGAGTCTGGTAGCCGTACTCGGTGATCCAGATCGGCTTCTTGCCGTAGAGCCGGGTCAGCTCCTTCGTGAGGAAGCCGATGTTTCCGAGGATGACCGTGTTCTTGTCCCTCGCGTTCGGCTTCGAGGTCGGCTTCAGGGTCGGACGGGGTGCGTACGGATGGTGCGCCCAGGCGTCGAAGCGGCGCAGGTGGTACTTCTTCACCGAGCGTAGGAACGCAAGCGGCGAGATCGAGGCCCGCTTACTGCGCGGCTGGTTGTTCCCGCGCGGGTCGGTGCCGCCGCAGGCGACCTTCGCGGCCCCATGCTGAACGCTGTGGACGCCGGCGTAGATCGCATTGCAGATGCGTACGTACGAGTACGCGCTCAGCGCGATCCAGTGTCCGTGCACCTTCTTGTACTGCGGAGACAGGAACACCGGGTTGTTCGGCTCGTTCCAGGCGAGCCAGAGATGAACGGCGGGCAGCGCTGGGCCATCCGTGGTCGGCTTGAACAAGCCGCTGTACCGCCTCGCGGCCGCGATCGCGAAGTTCTGCAAGGAGCTCCCCCTGGTCGGCGCGTACCTCGCCGCCCGGTGGCCGTTCGCCCAGGATGGCGTGCCGACGATCGAGAAGAGCACCTTGATCTTGTACTTCGCGGCGTCCTGCACGGCGCGGTCGTAGGCGGCCCAGTTGTACGCCGGATCGGCGGGATCCGCCGGGTTCTTCGGCTGCGTCTTCGCCACGCCGAGCGGCCCACCCCACCAGAGCGTGATCCGAACGATTTGGGCGCGAAGGTTGTGCAGGATCGGGAAGCCCTTGTCTGGATTCCCGAGCGTCATTCCGTCGTCGTAGATGCCGACGCTGAACGACCGGGCCGCGCTCTGCTTGCGGCTGGCGGTCGCGCCGGCGGAGATCAAACCGGCGACGAGAATCGTCGCGAGCGTTAAGACGATCAGCTTCTTAGACATGAACAGCCTCAGCCTCCCTTTCCTCTGAGGGCAGCATTCGGCGCAACCCCTCTTCTAGTGGAATTTTCGGCTCCCAGCCGAGCACTTGGCGGGCGCGCGTGATGTCGGGCTCACGCACCTGCGGGTCGTCGACCGGGAGTGCTTCGTAGACGATCTCGCTCTTGGACGAGGTGACGCGGATGACGGTTTGTGCGAGCTCGAGCAAGCTGAGCTCGGTCGGATTTCCCAGGTTGACCGGGAGGTGCTCTCCGCTCATCGCAAGCGCGTAAAGCCCCTGGATGAGGTCGTCCACGTAGCAGAAGCTCCTCGTCTGCGAGCCGTCGCCAAAAACCGTCAGCGGCTTGTTCTCCACGGCCTGACGGACAAACGTTGGAATCGCCCGCCCGTCGTGCGGCCGCATCCGCTGGCCGTAGGTGTTGAAGATCCGGGCGATCGCCGTGTCGACGCCCTGCTGACGGTGGTAGGCCATCGTCATCGCCTCGGCATAGCGCTTCGCCTCGTCGTAGACGCCACGCGGGCCGATCGGGTTGACGTTGCCCCAATACGTCTCCGGCTGCGGATGCACCTGCGGGTCGCCGTAGACCTCGCTCGTGGAAAAGAGCAGGATCCGCGCGCGCTTGAACTTCGCGAGCCCCAGCGCGTTGTGCGTTCCGTACGAGCCGACCTTGAGCGTGTGCAAAGGCAACCGCGCGTAGTCGATCGGGCTCGCCGGGCTGGCCGCGTGAAAGATCACATCGACCGGTCCCTCGACCTCGATGTGCTGCGTCACGTCCTGGTTCACGAACGTGAACTTGTCGTCCCGGATGTGCTCGATGTTCTGGAGCGAGCCGGTGTCGAGGTTGTCGAGACAGACGACCGTATGACGTCTAGGTTACTGGCGCTTTCCCCGATTCCTGGCCGAGTTAACAGACTTCGAACGAGCAACGTAAAGGGCCTGGAAAGGTCGATTTTCGCGGCTTCAACGGGTCTCCTTTCGGCACCGTAAGCAAATTGTTCGGGTTACGAACTTTCTGCGGGCGGGCAGCGTCGGTAGTAATTGAAACCGACAAAAAGGGGGTCTTCACGATGAGAAAGGTGCTGCTGGCAGCTGTCGCGCTCGCGGTCCTGGCGATCGGGCCAACCGCCCTCGCCGGATCCGGGGCCGTGCAGATCACAAGCACCGGCTTCAACCCGGCCAACGTGACCGTCCAGAGCGGCGATTCCGTCACCTGGACGAACGCCGACAAGGTCGGCCACGAGGTCGACGTCGCAGGCAACTCGTGCAAGCTGAGCCTCGCGGCCGGCCAGAGCGGGTCGTGCGGGTTCCCGTCGGTCGGCACGTTCGCCTATACCGACCCGACGGCGACGGGGTTCGCCGGGACCGTCACGGTCGCCCCGAACTCCCGTTCGGTGACGCTGGCGACTTCCCGCTCGCTCAACATCTTCGGCGACGCGGTGACGCTCTCCGGCACCGTCTCGAGCAAGGCGGCCGGCGAGCACGTGACCGTCGTCTCTTCACCCGCCGGCCTGCCGGCGACGGAGACGACCGTTACGACAACGGCTGGTGGTAACTGGAGTCTTCAGGTCCAGCCTCGAGTCAAGACCACCTACCAGGCGAAGTACGACACGGCCTCCAGCTCGCCCGTGACGGTCTCGATCAGGCCGCGGATCACGCTGCAGAAGATCGGGCGGCGCCAGTACCTGATCGTCGTCCTATCCGCCAACTCGATGGCCGGTAAGCGGGTCAACATCGCTCGCTGGGCCTTCGGACACTGGGTCACCTTCCAGACGGCGACGCTGCAGGCGATTCCCCGCACGCCGACGACGTCAGACGTGTACGTCTCGACGCTCGTCCGGCGAGGGACGAAGCTACGGGTCTTCCTGCCTGCCGATCAGGTCGGGCCGAACTATCTCGACGGGCACAGCAACTACATCATCAGCTAGCGGCCAGAGCCGCTGAGAAGAAGGAGGGCGCCACGAACGTCGCCGGGCAGTCGTTGTTGGGCGCCGGCCGGTTCGGATCCGTCGAAGCCGACGTCGCCGTACCGTCGACGATCATCTGCCGGTAGGTATCGATCGCCGGACAGTCGGCCGCATCCCGGGCGTCGTTCCAGACTGCGACCACGCCCAGGTCCGTCGCGAAGGCGTAGTCGTAGTCCCCGAGGAACTCGTCCGTCAGCGCGTTCGCGCTGGAGGCGCGGGCGTCACCGGTCCGGGCGGCACGGTGGAGGTCGCTCCAGGCTCCGATCGCACCGGTTGAGCTGACGTCCGCGTGGCGGACGACACCCTCGAACAAGCGTGGAGCGGCCGTTGTCGATTGCCACGGCTGCAGGAAGTCCATATACGTCAAGTAGGCGTCCTGGCCGTTCGGCGAGATGGCGATGGCAGGGAAGTCCGGACGGTCGGTCGCAGGCGAGGCGATGCCGCCCGACGTCCAGGTGCCGCCACCGTTACGCGACCACAGAACGTGCACCTGCTCGTTCGCGCCCGGGCTCGTGTCCGACGGCGTGGGTCCGTTTGACCACGCAAGCACGATCTCGTTCGTCGCGCCGGCGCCGCTCGGGGCCCCGTTCGCGATGTCGACCGTCGGGAACGACCCGTCGCGGGCTCCCGTAACGCCGTCGAACGTCAGGTCGCCCGACTCCGGGTCGCGGAGGCCGGTGGTCACGAAGTGCGTCACGACCTGCGCGGGACGGACGAACGTCTTGCCGCCGTCGAACGAACGCGTCATGAAGATCGCGTCGGTCCTGGTGTTGGAGTCGACGCCGTCCCAGAACACGTACAGTGTGCCGTTTCTGTCGGTGTTAACCGTGCAGTCCTGGCGGCCGCCGAGCGTGTTGTTGTTCACGGCCTGCGAGACCTGCCGGGTCTGCCATGTATCGCCCCCGTCGGACGAGCTGTTGACGACGATCGGCTCCGGCAAGCCGCCGATCTCCTGGCTGCGGAAAGCGGCGTTGCAGATATAGACGTTGCCGAAGAACGGGCTGCTCGCGGCGTCGTCGACCGCGATCATCTCGTGGTCGGAGAACAGCGCTGCGTTCTGCTTGGAAACGATTACCGGCGCCTTCCAGGCCGAGTTGACGCCCGCTTTCGCCTGCGCGTAGTTCTGGCTGTCGAGCCGGGAGACTCCGATCGCCTCGAAGCCCTTGAACGCCTGCTCGGACCGTTGGCCGCTGAAATTCGAGGTCAGGTTCGCGTAGTAGAGGCGCCAACCGTTCGTCCAGTCGAACTTCCCGTTCGCGCCGCGCTGGGGCCCGAAGCCGACCGCCGGGTCGCCGTCCGAGACGAGTCCGTTCTCGACGTACCGCGGCAGCGTTCCGATCGGCCCTGAGTGAGGATCGCAGTTGTCCAGCGGGTTCGCGGACTGAGTGCCGACGACGCCGAGGCAGTTGCGAGCCGTCCACCCGGTGTAGGTCGGCTGGTTCCAGGACGACCCGCCGTCATCCGAGAAGTAGATCCCGGAGGTGCCGACGCCAGTCGTGAACGGACAGGTCTTGTCGGCCCGGTTGTTGCAGGCCTCGATGTCAATCTCCTCGTTCGCGCCCGCGGCGGCGATGCTCGTGTCGATCGGGTTGACCGCGACAGCCGGTTCGTTCTGCTTGTTTTGCGCGAACGGGGTCGGCGGGCTGCCGCTGGTGACGATTGTGTCGTCGCCTGTCGCCGTCGCCCCCGCGACGCCGACGGCGACCGCCACGGCGACAAACCCGGCCGCGGCTACCGCAAGAATCTGCCTCATCATGCTTCTCCCCTTTGGATGATGGATACGAAGGGATATCTGCCGGTGGGTGGGGTGTCAAGCCACTTCGGTGGCGACAAACGGCAGCCGGCGTCACATCGGATCTACGCAGGCATTTATCATCTCGCCGCTCGCGGCAGCGACATCCGCCACCTGTTCCTGAGCAATCGTGACCGCGAGGAGTTTCTCGAGCGCCTGGCGGCCGTTTGGGAACACTTCGAACTCGCCTTGGTCTCCTACGTCCTGATGGGAAGCCACTACCTGGTCGAAAATCCGCTCGACTGGCCGGAGCAGCGCACGGGCCCACGTGGGACTCGAGCGGCCCCGCATCCCACTCGCCGAGGCCGACCTCCGCGACGCCTTTGGCGCCACCAACGACTGGCGTGAGCGCGTTATCGTCGCATGATCGACGGCGAGGTTGATGAAGGCCCGCCGGACCCGGGCCTTGCAACTGCCTAGCGCAGGTCTTTGTTCGACTCCATGTCGAACCACATAGCGAACAAAGTGAACTGCGACCCGAAGATCAGCAACAGCGCGACGAGGACGACGGTGCCGACCGAAACCGTGTTGCCGCCGATCCGCAGCACGACCTCCGCGATCCCGAGCGCGAGACCGAGCAACGTCATCACGAACCCGAACATGTAGAAGAAGAGGCACCACCTTCCGCAGTCGGATCCCCGAACGCTCCCCGACGCCGTAGATCGGCCGCGACGGGACGTCGCGGACGCGCGCGTTCCAGACGTTCAGATGGACGAGCATGTCGTTCGGGAACCCGTAGCGCTTGTAGAGCCGGTCGAGGTCGAGCAGCTCGAGATACTCCAGCGAGACGGCGGTGAAGCCGGACTGCGAGTCGGCAATGTGCCAGTAGCCCGAGGCGATCTTCGTCAGCATCGACAGGACCGCGTTACCGAGGTAGCGGTAGCGCGGGATCAGCTGCCAGGCCTGCCCGGTGAAGAGGCGGTTTGCCTTCGAATAGTCGAGCTCGCCGCGCGCAACCGGCTCGACGAGGTGCCGCAGGTCCTCGGGGTCCATCTGGTTGTCGGCCGCCATCACGGCGGTGACGTCGATCCGCTCCGCGAGCGCGGCCTTGTAGCCGGTGACGATCGCCGCCCCGACGCCCTCGTTCCGCTCGTGCTCGATCACCTGGACGCGCGGGTCGGGGAGGGCTCGGGCACGCTCGACGGTGGCGTCCTCGGAACGGTCGTCGACGATGAAGATCCGGTCGACGAAGTCCGGCACGCCCGCGACCGTCGGGCCGAGCAACTGCTCCTCGTTGTACGCGGGTATGACGACCGAGACCCGCTTGCCGTCGAGCACGGCTTGAACTTACACAGAGGTTCGGCGGGCGACTCGAACCGCGGGCTCCCAGAGCAGCGCCGCCAGGATGCCGAGCACGAGGCCGATGAGGGCGCCGACGAGGATCGAGTTCCGGCGGCTGCGGGCGGTGGTCTTCGTCGCTCGCGCGGGCGAGAAGAGCTTGCTCTGCTCCACATTCTGGGCCAGCGTCAACAGCTGCTGGTAGTTGGCAAGCTGTCCGGCAACCTGACTGCGCTGGAGCGTCTGCCCGTTCAGCTCGCTGGCGAGGATCAGCCGGTCGGTCGCTGACAACGACTTGTCGCGCGCGGCAGCCGTCAGCAGCGCGATCTGCCTATCGATGTTTTTCAGCGAATCGGTGTTCACCGTGACCTGGCGCTTCAGACCCTTGATCTTCGTCGCCACGTAGCCGCCGGAGACGCTCTGGACGGCGATGTTCGCAAGCGCGTTCGCCGCCTTCGCAATCTTCGCCGGGCGAGAGCCCGTGACGACGATCGAGACGAGCGGGGTCTGGCCCACCCGGCCGAGAGCGGCCGCGGTACCGGCGATCGCCAGCGTCGAGACGTGACCGGCCAGCGCCCCGGGCCGAAGCCCGGCCCGCTGTTCTGCCCGATGCTGGGCCGACGGGGACAGCACGACCGCCTTCACCGCTGACGGATTCGTGCTCAGGCTCTGGATCTGGTTCGTCCCGTTCGGGGAGAGCGGCTGGCCAAGGTAGATCGTCGCCTTCGCCGTGAAGACCTGGTGCCCGCCGAGCGAGAGCAGATAGCCGATCGCGATCCCGGCGATCAGGCCGACGAGCGGCAGCCACCAGCGCGTGACGAGCGCGTTCCAGTAGCGCCCGAGCTCGAGCTCCTCCTCCACGTCCACGTCGGGCAGAGGCCGTTCGCGCTGCGGGCGCACCTGAGTTTCCGGCCTCATGCTCTCGGCGACTCTAGCTGGCGCGCTTGACGGGGCGCCGGATCAACGCGTAGAGCTTCGAGTAGCCGACGAGGTAGAGGCGGCTCTTCGACGCGACCGTGGCCGCGTACTGTCCCGTCGGGTAGGTCCAGACCACCTTGCCGTTCCGCGCATTCAGCCCATAAGTGCGGCCCGAGAGGGTCGAGAAGTAGACGATGCCGTCGATCACGCTCGACGAGCCGGAGATCTTGCCGCCGGCGTGGAACTTCCAGCGGACGTCACCGGTCGCGGCGTCGAACGAGTAGAAGTCGCCGTCGTAGGAACCGACGAGGATGTTGCCGCGCCAAACCGCAGCCGAGCTGTAGATGAAGTCGCCGGTTCCGTTCGACCAGCGCAGCTTGCCGGTGGTGGCGCCGAAGGAGTACATCTTCCCGTCGGTCGCGCCGATGTAGACGCGGCCGTAGGCGACGGCGGCATCCGCGTAGAACGTGCCGGTGCGGCCGATTCGCGGCTGCGAGGACGCGCGCCAGACCTGCTTGCCGGTCTGCAGGTTGAGCGCATAGACGTGCGTGTCGTAGGAGCCGAAGAAGACCCGGTTCCCCGACAGCGAGATCGCGCCCTTGACCAGCCCGCCCGCCTTGAAGTGCCAGCGCAGGTTCCCCGACGCGGCCGTGAACGCGTAGACGTCGTGCGACCAATCGCCGACGATCACCATGTTGTCGGCAACAAGCGGCGAGCTCTCGCTGGGGCCGATCGTCCGCTGCCAGCGAATCCGGCCGGTCTCGGCGTCGAAGGCGATCACCTTCCCGTCCACCCCATGCGAGGCGTTGCAGGGCGGCTTGTTCAGGAGCGAGACGAAGACGAGATGGCCGCCGACCGCCGGCGAAGCCGCCGAGCAGCGGTGGGAGCGGTATTTCCAGACGGGCTTCCCGCTCACCTGGTTGAGGGCGAAGACAGTGCCGGCGTTGTTGACGATGTAGATGCGGCCGTAGGCGATCACCGGCGGGAATTCGAGCAGCGCACCGGCGCGAAATGTCCAGACGGGCGCCCGTCGGTAGGGCGGGTGCACGTTGAAACCGAGCGGCGCCCGCAGACGCGCCGCGTCGTAGCCGTACATCGGCCACGTGAGGCCGGGCGGCTCCTTCGCCGCCTTCGGCTCCGTCGTCACGAACTCGATCGAGGACGAGCCCCGGATATCCCGCCCCTGGTGCTTGCGGTAGAGAAAGCCGGCGCCGCCGAGCCCGACGAGGAGGATGACCAGGCCTGCCGCGGTGTACTTGACGCGGTTGCTCATCGGCGACGCTGCTCGACAGCGTAAAGCCTCGAGTAGCCGTGCAGGAGCAGCTTGCCGCCGTTACCGGAGACCGCCACGTACTGCCCGTCACGGAACCGGAACACCCTTCGGCCCGTGCGCGCCATCAGGCCGAAGATCCCAAGCCGGAGGTTGGCAAAGTAGACGACGTCGCCGACGACCGCCGGCGAGCCCGAGATCGGCGCGCCGCTCCCGAAGCTCCACAACACCCGGCCGTTCGCAGCGGAAACGCAGTAGAGCACGCCGTTGTGTGAGCCGAAGAAGACGCGGCCGCCCCAGACGGCGGGCGACGAGTAGACGTAGGCGCCCGTGTGCACGGTCCACAGCTTTCGGCCGCTGGTGGAGAACGCGTTCATGGTGTCGCCGTCGGACGAGGGCACGAACACGCGCCGCCCCGACACCGCGGGCGTCCCGTAGATGCGGCCGTTCACGGAGGCCGACCAGCGTCGGCGCCCGGTGCGGGCCGAGAGCGCGAGCAGGCGGCCGCCGTAGTCGCCGATGAAGATCGTTGCGCCGCGCCGGGAAGCGCTGGACGTGATCTTGTAGCCGGAGTGGTAGACCCAGCGAACGCGGTGGGTGGCGAGGTTGAGTGCGTAGACGTTCCCGTTCCACGAGCCGAAGAAGTCGAGACCGTGCCAGACAAGGGGTGACGACTCGATCGGCGCGCCGATGTAGCGGTGCCAGAGCAGTCGGCCGTTGTGGCGGTCGAACACCCAGACATGGCCGTCCATGCCGTGGACGACCAGCTCATCTCCGACGACGGCCGGCGAGGATGCGAGCTCGCCGTGCGGGATGTCGAAGCGCCAGGCCGGCGTGCCGTTTGCCATCGACAGCCCCCGCACGCTGCCCCAGGCATTGCCGATGAAGGCCACGCCGTCGCTGACCACCGCGGGGAACTCGAGTAAGCCCCCCAGCGGCCTGCTCCAGATCACCCGAAACGGTGGCCGGAGGTGGATCCGCGGCTGGGTCTGCGTCCTCGCGTCGTTGACGCCGAACATCGTCCACTGAAGCGAGCGCCGGAAGATCCGCACGCCTGTGAGAGGGCGCCGGCGAACGTTGACGTGGAGCTCGCGGCCGTTGAATCCGCTCGCGGAGATGCGCAGCGGCAGCAGGTGCCGGTGGCGAGGGCGAAGGATGGCCACGCCATGCCGGTTCGTATGGGTAGCGAGGCGCCCGAGCCGGACGCGTGCGCGAGCGACCGGGCGCCCCAGATCGCCGTCGAAGACGACCACCTTGACGCCTCGTGGAACCGTCGCGACCTTGTGCGCCGGCGGCGGCCGCATAGCTGCGTGATGGGTCGTTTCGCCACAGCCTGCGGCAACTGCGGCAGGCGCGAGGGCGAGCAGAATTGCTATCGGAAAGCGGCGGCGGGCGACGCGATCACGGTAGCGACTCGTCCGGTCGGGTGCGGTCACGAACAAGCTTCGCGTAGAGGGCCTCGTGTTCTCGGGCGGAGGCTTCCCACGTGAGCGCCTCGCGGGCACGCGCGGCACCCTGAACCGCCTCGTCACGCCGCCCGTCGTCGCCGAGCAGGCGGACGCAAGCGGCCGCGAGCGCCTCCACGTCCTCGGGCGGCACGACCTCGCCGGCGTCGAACTCTTCGACTGTCTCGCCGAGGCTGCCGACGTCGGAGGCGACGATCGGGAGGCCGTGACCGACCGCGAGCGCGAGCACCCCCGACGCATCCACACGCCGCCGGTACGGCAACACGACGACCGACGCGTCCGCGAAAGCGTCCTCGACCTCGCCGTCCGGCAGGAAGCCGAGCCGCCAGTCGATCCGCTCACCGACGCCGAGCTCGCTCGCCAGGATGCGCAGCGGCTCGACGGCATCGAGCGGATCGCCGGCGACGACGAGGCGCACGTCCGGGCGGTCACGTGCGACGAGAGGCAGCGCCCGAAGTAGGAGATCGACGCCCTTGTAGGCGCGGATCAGGCCGAAGAAAAGCAGCGTCTGCCCCGGCCCGCCGCCGTCGACAAGGGGTCTTGCGCTCTCGAACACCGGATGCGGAATCCGCGCGATCCGGCTCCGGGGGACACCGAGCTCCGCGAGCTCGTCGGCCCCGCGGCGCGAATGGACGACGACGCGGTCGACGGTCTCGAAGACACGGAGCCACGCTTCCCGGCGCCGGGAGAGCATGCCGGCAAGATCGTGCGCCGTGAGGACGACCGGCCGCTCGGCCGCGACCGCGCGCAACCAGCGGAGATCGGTGTCCGGCCGGACGAGCCATTGCACGTGGAGGACGTCCGCGACCGGGGAGCCCGCCTGAACAGCGCCGAGCTGAGCGGAAAGAAGAGCTCTTCACGTCGGTAACCCACCGCTGCCGGCACCTCCCCGAAACGAAAAGGGGCCGTCAGGAGGGTGACCTCGTGGCCGCGTGCGGCGAGCGCTGCGGCGAGCCGGTGGTCATACGGCGGCGTGTACGCTCCTGCATCGATGAGGGCCACGCGCACCGGCCGATGGTAGCCCGCGCAATCAAGCGGATCGCCGACCCGATCCTCGCCTTCTTCCTCCTGCTGTTGTTCTCGCCCGTGCTGCTGGCGATCGCGGTCTGGATCCTGCTGGATACCGGCAGACCAGTGCTCTACAGCCAGGTGCGGGCCGGCAAGGACGCCAGGCCCTTCCGGATGCTCAAGTTCCGAACGATGGTTCGGGACGCCGTCGAGCGCGGCCGCGCAGAGGGGTTGAGCGAAGACCCGTACGGCATCGTCCCGAACGACCCGCGGATCACCCGCAGCGGCCGCTTCCTGCGCCGTACGAGCCTCGACGAGCTGCCGCAGCTCGTCCATGTCGTCCTGGGCCAGATGAGCCTGGTCGGGCCGCGTCCCGACCTCGTCGAGCAGGTCGCGAACTACGCCGAGCAAGACCGGCGGCGGTTGGCGGTGCGGCCCGGGATCACCGGCTGGTCGCAGGTTCAGGGGCGGGACGAGATCCCTTGGCCCGAGCGGTTCGAGCAGGACGCCTGGTACGTCGAGAACTGGTCGCTGGGGCTCGACCTCAGCATCCTCCTGCGGACGCTGACGCAGCCCTTCCGCGAGGAGCCGGTTCCGGTGGAGGACACGATGAACATCGAGCGCGCCCGGCGCGCATCGTCGGCTCAGCGCCCGTGACGCCAACTTCAGCGGGGACGGCGGCCCTCGTCGAGGTTGCCACCGAGCAGTGGGATCCGTTGGTGGAACGACTGGGGTGCGCCGACGCCTACTTGCTCCGCCATTACGTCGAAAGCGCCTGCCTGCTCGAGCGCGGGAGGCCGCTGCTACTCCACCTGCCGGCAGACGGCGGCGATGTCGTCTTCCCCCTGATCCTGCGGGAGATCGAGGGCGAACGGGGCCTGCTGGATGCGATCACGCCGTACGGTTACGGCGGTCCGGTGGCCGTTGGCCCGGAGCCGCCGGTCGAACACTTCTATGAGCTCTACGACAGCTGGTGCCGCACGGCGGGCGTCGTCTCCACCTTCATCCGCTTTCATCCGCTGTTCGCCAACCAGCGGCAGGCGCCCGACGGCGTCCACATCGAGCGGCTGGCCGACACCATCGCCTGGTCTCTCGACCCCGACCTCGACCTCTTCGACGGCCTTCATCCCAAGCACCGCAACAAGGTGCGCAAGGCAAGGGCGGCCGGTCTCGAGATCGCGGTGCGTGAGGCGCCGCCGAGCCTCTCAGGGTTCGCGGGCCTCTACGAGGGGACGATGAGCCGGCTCGGCGCCGACGACTTCTACTTCTTCCCGGCCGACTACTGGCAGGCGCTCGCCGAGGGGCTGCGCGAGCAGATCGTGCT
>VAXH01000094.1 GCA_005883955.1 Actinomycetota bacterium
ATCCTACGCCGCCGCTCGCGCCTCGGCGCACTAAACAAACAAGGCCCCGTGACGGATCATGCACTGTGATGGTGGAGACGTCGGTATGGCCGGAGATCGAGTCGCTCTATCGCTCCGAGTTCACCCAGTTCGTGGGTGTGGTGCGCGCGATCACCGGCGACCGCGACGCTGGTCTCGAAGCTGTCCAGGAGGGCTTCGCCGACGCTCCGCGCAACGCCGGCCAGTGGCAGGGCCGCGGGCCGCTCTCGGGTATGGCGCTGAGTCGTCAACCGCGATCTTGGTCAGCGGCCCCATTCCGGCGGAGGAGGCCGGTGGCCGGGCTCGACATGCCAGTAGTCGCGCGCCTCGGCGATGAGGCCGTCGGCGCCGAACCGCATTCGGTGGAGCCCGGCGATCGTCGATTCGGTCCCATCCGCGTCCACGAGAAGCGCCCAGTACTCGACCGCGGCGACGTCGCCGTCCTCGACCGGCTGGCCGAACCAGACCTCGGACGCCTCGGCCTCGGGGACGACCCTGCGCATGTACGCACGCGCGTCCTCGAGCGCGCGGAACGGATGCGAGCGAAAGACGCAGTCCTCGGCGTAGAGAGCGGCCGCGGCGTCGCCGTCACCCGATCGCCAGGCTCGCTCGTACGCCTTGGCCCAACGCCTTCCCGCGCTCATTCGAACGTGATCACGAGCTCGCGGATCAGGTCGCCGTCCCAGCTGACCCGAAGCTCGCCCGCGCGAACGCCGTGGTCTCCCGCCCAGCCGTAGTCGGCAACGGTCCGGTCGCCCTTGCTGCGGACGTTGCGGACCTCGACCTCCTCGTCGGGCGGGCGGGACTCGTAGGCGGCGCGAATCTCATCGCGGCTCCGGAACGGCCCCACCGGCGCCCCTTCGAAGCGCACCTCGGCCCCGTCCGTGAACCAGCGGCTGAACGCCTCCCAGTCCCCGCTCCGCACGGCCGCATTGTGGGCCTCGATGTACTCGTCGAACGGGCTCATGGCTCGAGATCCTCTCGCACGAGGCCGTAGATCACACCGTCCACCCACTCGCCGTGACGCCAGTAGGCGAGGCGCCGCGCGCCCTCGCGGATGAAACCCGCGCGCTCGGCGTGACGCTGCGCCCGCTCGTTGAAGCCATAGATCTCGAGCTGGAGGCGGTGGAAGCCGAGCTCGAAGAGCAGATGGCGCTGAAGCAGCCTCGCGGCTTGGTCGGAGAAGCGGCGGCCGCGGAAGTCCGGATGGATCGCGAGATTTCCAAGGTTCGCGATCCGCGAGCGGCGGTTGGCGAGCTCGAAGCCCATCGCGCCCGCGCGACGCCACCCGCCATCCTGTTCGACCTCGACGACGAAGCGTCCAAACTCTTCCGGCTCCGCCAGCGAGCGCTCGATCTCCGCGAGCAGCCCGTCGCGGTCGCGCGCGCGCGAGCCCGCAAGGTAGGGCTCGACGTCCTCATGCGTCACCAGCTCCGTGAGGAAGTCGACGTCGTCCGAGCCGGCGCGGCGCAGCCGCAGGCCTTCGCCTTGAACGATGTTCACGGCGCCGGCGTGGCCGCAGCCGGCTCACGCCTGAAGAACCGGACGGCGCCGGATCCCAGCGCCACGCCGCCGAGGATCAAGACCATTCCGATCAGCTCCTCGACCGTCAGCGACTCGCCGAGCAGCGTGACGCCGTAGACAAGTGCCGTCGCGGGCAGGAGATACGTGACGAGGCTCAGCCGCGTGGCTCCGTCGCTCCGAAGCACCCGGAAGAGCAGGATCTGCGCGACGGCTGTGCCGAGGACGGCGAGCGCGAGCACCGAGCCCGTCTCCTTCCAGCCCGGAACGTGGGATGGAAGCTGGGCAAGGCCGAAGGGGATGAGAACCGCGGTCGCGCCGAGCATCGCGGCCGTCGCGAGCGCGAACCCGTTCGCATCCGAGACGAGCCGCTGCCCCCAGAGGCCGCCGACCGCGTATGAAAGCGAGGCGATGACAACCGCGAGCGTTCCGGCGACTCCCCACCAACCGCCGCTCGGGTGCAGGCCGGCGAGGACGCCGACGCCGACCAGGCCGAGGAGAATTCCTCCGAGCCGCACTCCTCGAACGGCTTCGCTCGGCTGCCAGCGCAGGGCGAGCAGGATGACGAAGATCGGCACCGTGGCGTTGGCGATCGCCGCCACACCGGAGTCGATGTGCTTCTCTCCCCAGGCGATCAGCGTGAACGGAATCGCGCCGTTCGCGATGCCGACGCCGAACCCCTGCCAGCCGAGGCCGCGAAGATCGGCGACCGCGCGCCTCAATCCGCGTTGCGCCACGAAGGCCGTCGACAGCAGCACCGAGGCGATGATCAGCCGGAACATGATCATCGCCGCCGGCGCGAAGCCTCGGTCGGCGACCTTGATGAACATGTAGGAGGCGCCCCAGAGCAGGGCGAGGGCGCCGATGTAGGGAGCGTAGGAGCGGGACATCAGGTCTCGCTCGAGGCTACCCGCCGCGCCCGCCCGAGCCGGACTGCTCCCGTCCCCAGTCCGACGCCGGCGAGCACGAGCGCGAGTACGTGATCAGGATCGCCCGAGAGGCGCCGGCGCCCGAGATCAGGCTGTAGTAGAGGATGTACGCGAGGCCGGTGCCTGCGATCCCGAGCGTCAGCAGGGAGGCGGTCACCTTCCAACCGGTCACGTGGCTGGGCAGCTGAAAGAGCCCGATCGGCAGCGTCGCGAGCGTTGCCGCAGTCAGGGTCCCGAGAGCCGTCACGAGCGGTGAGACCCCACGCAACCGCCGTCCCGCATAGAGGCCCGCGCCCGCGTAGCAGAGCGCCGAGAAGACGACCGCGAGTGCCGCGAGGATCTGCCCGCTGGGGCGACCGCCGACGAGCAGCGTCACGCCGCCGAAGCCGACGACGAGGCCGGCCAGGCGCGAGCCGCGGACGCGCTGGTCGTGACTGAAGCGCAGAGCGAGCAGCGCCGTGAAGAGCGGCGCGGAGGCCTGGATGATCGCGGTCAGCCCGGAGTCCAGCCGCGTCTCCGCCCAGGTAATCGCGAAGATCGGGATCGCCGAGTTGAGCAGCCCCGTGACGATCAGCGGCCCGGCCGCGGCGCGAAGCTCGCGGAGCGTCCGTTTCGCTCCCACGGTGATCAGCACGATCGGAACGAGCGTCAGCGCACCGAGCGCCATCCGAACGGCGACCAGCGTGATCGGGTGCAGTTCCCGGTCGCCGATCTTGATGAACATGAACGACGCGCCCCAGAGCGCCGCCAGAACGAGCAGCATCGCTAGGTGCCGCCGGCTCATGGAAGTTGAAACTCCTCAGCGACCCGTCCAGTGAGGCGGCTAGACTCAATTCCCTGACGCCGGTAGCGGAACAACCGCTTCATCGCGCCCTTGGGCTGACGGACGGCGAGCTTCACAGGATCTGCGACCTGCTCAGCAGGGAGCCGAATCACTTCGAGCTCGCGGTCTTCTCGCTGCTGTGGTCCGAGCACTGCGGCTACAAGCATTCGGCGCCGCTCCTCAAGCGGCTGCCCTCCACGGGAGAGCGCGTTCTGCAAGGACCCGGTGAAAACGCGGGCGTGATCGACGTCGGCGACGGGCTCGCGGTCGCGTTCAAGGTCGAGAGCCACAATCACCCGAGCGCGGTCGAACCGTTCCAGGGCGCCGCGACCGGCGTCGGCGGGATCCTGCGCGACATCGTCGCCATGGGCGCACGGCCGATCGCGCTGCTCGATGGGCTGCGGTTCGGTTCGCCTGATTGGTCGTTCCGGCGCGCGGTGGCGGGGATCGGGCAGTACGGCAATAGCGTGGGCGTCCCGACCGTCGGCGGCGAGGCGGTCTTCGACGAGGCTTACGAGCACAACTGTCTGGTCAACGCGATGTGCATCGGTCTTCTTCCGGCCGAGCGGGTGACCCGGGCAGGCGCACGCGGCACCGGAAACGTCGTTCTTCTCTACGGCGCCACCACCGGCAGAGACGGTATCGGTGGCGCCTCGGTGCTCGCCAGCCAGGAGCTCGGAGAGGGAAGCGAGGAGAAGCGGCCGTCGGTTCAGGTCGGCGATCCGTTCACCGGCAAGAAGCTGATCGAGTCCTCGCTCGAGCTCGTCGAGGGCGGTCTCGTTGCTTCGCTGCAGGACTGCGGCGCCGCCGGGCTCGCGTCCGCCTTGGCCGAGATGGCGCGGGACGGCGCGGGCGTCGACGTGTCCCTGGACCAGGTCCCGCTGAGGGAGGACGGCATGGAGTCTTGGGAGATCATGATCTCCGAGAGCCAGGAACGGATGGTCGCGGTCATCGAGCCGCAACGACTGGCCGAGGTCGAGGCGGTGCTCGACAAGTGGGAGCTACACCACGCCGTGATCGGCTCGGTCACGGACACCCGTGAGCTGCGCTGCTTCTTCGGCGGCGACTTGGAGGGCGCGATTCCGGCCGCGCTGCTGACCGACGAGTGTCCGCGCTACGAAGTCGAGCAGGAGCCGCAGCCGAGGCGCGCACGGACGCGTGTCGCGGCCGCGAACCGCGACAGCAAGGCGTGGATCTACGAGCAGTACGACCAGCTCGTCCAGTCGCGCACCGTTCGCCGTCCCGGACTGGATGCCGCCGTTCTGCGCCTCCTGCCGTCCTACCGCGGACTCGCGGTCTCACTCGACGGGCCGCCGGTCGGCGAGCTCGACCCCTTCGACGCCGGCGCGAAGGCCGTGCTCGGCGCGGCGCGGAACGTCGCGTGCGCCGGAGGGAAGCCGCTGGCGCTGACTGACTGCCTCAACTTCGGAAATCCGGAAAAGCCCGAGATCGGCTGGGAGCTGGCACAGGCGATCGAGGGCATCGCCCAGGCGGCCGAGGCGCTCGGGATACCGGTCGTCAGCGGCAACGTCTCGCTCTACAACGAGACCGACGGCCGCGCCATCCCGCCGACGCCGGTCGTCGGTTGCGTCGGACTCGTCGCCGACGTCCGCAAGATCCCGTCGCGCTGGCGCTCAGGCAACTCCATCCTCGTCGCGGAGGCGGGCGAGTCGCTTGCCGAGGAGGCAGCGTTGATCGAGTTCCTCTGGCGGTCGGCCCCCGTCCTTTCGCTCGCACACGACCTCTCCGACGGCGGGCTCGAGCGCGCGCTCGCGGAGGCGGCGGCCTGGAGCGGCACCGAGGCGAACGTCGAGCTGCCATCGAACCCCGCCGGCGCAGCGGCGGTTCTGGCCGTGCCCGCGGACCAGGTCCCCGGGCTTGGCTGGGAACGCCTGGTCCAGATCGGCGAGGTCACCTGATGTGCGGCGTCTTCGGCATCCGCTCCGCCGACCGCGACGTCGCGCGCGTCAGCTACTTCGGTCTCTTCGCGCTCCAGCACCGCGGCCAGGAGTCGGCCGGCATCGCCGTCTCGGACAAGGGCCGGCTGACCGTGCTCCGCGATCTCGGCCTCGTGACGCAGGTCTTCACCGAGGAGAAGCTGCGCGGACTGCACGGTCAGGTCGCGATCGGTCACACCCGCTACTCGACGACCGGCTCGACGCACTGGACGAACTCGCAGCCGCTCGTCCACCACGGCCGCACACGCACGGTCGCGCTCGGGCACAACGGCAACCTGGTCAACGCGACTGAGCTGCGTGAGCAACTCGCCGGCGACGGCGTCAGGCTCGTGACCACCTCGGACACGGAGGTGATCGCGGCACTGATCGCGAACGACCCGGCGCCGCTCGGCAAGGCGGTCGCGAACGCGATGGCCCGGCTCGAGGGAGCCTTCTCCGTCACCGCCCTGGCCGAAGGGAAGCTGATCGGCTTCCGCGATGCGCTCGGCTTCCGGCCGCTCGTCCTCGGCCGCCTGGACCGTGACTGGGTGCTCGCGTCCGAGACGTGCGCGCTCGATCTCGTCGGCGCCGAGTTCGAGCGCGAGATCGCCCGCGGAGAACTGGTCGTGGTCGACGAGGACGGTCCGCATGCGACGCAGGCCGTTCCCGAAACGAACGGCGGTGCGCAGTGCATCTTCGAATTCTTCTATCTCGCACGGCCGGATTCGCGGCTCGCGGGCGTGGAGATCCACGGCGCCCGTGTGCGCATGGGCGAGGCGCTCGCGGAGGAAGCGCCGGTCGACGCGGACCTGGTCCTGCCGATTCCCGACTCAGGGACGCCGGCCGCGATCGGCTTCTCTCGTGCGACGGGCATTCCGTTCAGCGAGGGCCTGATCAAGAACCGCTACGTCGGACGCACGTTCATCGAGCCAGACCAGGGCCTGCGCGAGCAGGGCGTGAAGCTGAAGTTCAACCCCCTTGCCGAGGTGAAGGGCAAGCGTGTCGTCGCCGTCGACGACACGATCGTCCGTGGTAACACGACTCGACAGATCGTCCAAATGCTCTTCGAGGCGGGCGCCGCCGAGGTCCATCTTCGGATCTCGGCACCGCCGATTGTCTCGCAGTGCTACTACGGGATTGATTTCGCCGACGAGGACGAGCTGGTCGCTGCCCGGCGAACAGTCGAGGAGGTGCGCGAGTACGTGGGCGCGACGTCTCTCGCTTTCCTCTCGCTCGAAGGCCTCCAGGCTTCGACCCGGCGGCCAGAGTCGTCGTTCTGCCGCGCCTGCCTCACGCGGGACTACCCGACGGCGGTCCCGCGAGAGAGCACGAAGCTTCGGTTCGAGACGACCCGCGCGTAAGAGCTACTACTGCTCGAGCACGCGGCTCGCCTTGGCGATGCCGCGACTGAGGATGTAGAACGCGGTCAGGATCGTGCTGAACCAGACCCAGTCGTGGGTGTTGACGCTCTCGGCGGCGATCCAGATGATCGCGAAGATCACCTCGATGATGAAGTAGACCGCGAACTCGGCATTGCCGGGGATCGGCATCCGCGCGCCGCCCCACGTTCCGGGCATCCCGCCCCTTGGCCCGCCGGGCTCGTTCGGAATCGTTGCCATCTCTGTCTCCTTTCCGCGGAGAACCTGCCGCAGGAAGGTTCAGCGGGGCTCGGAAAGTTCCTGCCCCCGGCCGTACCTGACCGCACGGCGAACGGCCCGAGGATCCAGCCCCCGCTCGAGCAGCTCCTGGCGCAGCTCCCCTTCCGCCGCCAGCCGCAAGAACAGCCAGGCAAGCGCGGCGACCGTGACGAGCGAGCCCTCGATCATCATCACCGTTCCCGCGAGCGCCTGGTCGTGGAGCGGCGTGATCCCCCAGCGCGGGTGCGGCTGGATGTAGTACGGGTAGAAGACCGTCCCGGACCAGAGGAAGACGTTTCCGAAGGCGGTCTCGAACAGCCGCACCAGCGCGATGTAGCCAAGCTTGAAGCCGGTGCCGAACCACTCCGGCCCGGGCATCGTCTCGACGACGGGCGACCACATCAGGGCGCCGTAGGAGAAGAAGCAGATGTGCTCGAAGGCATGCACGCTCGGGTTGTGCAGCGCCGCCTGGTACATGAACGGGATGTGCCAGAGCACGAGGTTGTAGGCCCAGAGCGGCAGGGCGACCGCCGGGTGCGTCAGAAAGCGGAGCTTGTTGACCCAGTGGAAGCGCAGCACCGGCTGAAGCACCGGCCCAGTCAGGCCGACCACGAAGCAGAGCGGCGCGAGGTCGCCGATCAGGACGTGCTGGAGCATGTGCATGAACAGGAATTCGGAGGCGAACGCGTCGATCGGCGAGACGAGCGCCACGAGCACCAGTGCGAAGCCGGTCCAGAAGACGAACCGCCGCCAGGCGGGGACCGGTGTTCCCCTCGAGCGAAGCGTCCGCGTCCGTTTGCCGTAGAGGAACGCCAGCAGCGCCGCCGGCACGAGCTGCCAGGGCTCGAGCGCCCAGCTCGTCAGCAGCGACGGCCCGTGCGGGCCGACCCACACGTGGTACAGCAGCACCAGGGTCTAGCGTAGATGGCGTGCAGCTCTTCCACTACCACCTGGTGACCAGCAAGGTGCGGGATGTCGAGGCGCGCTACATCGCCAAGCTCGGCTTCCAGCTCGTCGCGCGGTACGGCCGGATCGGCGACGAACAGACGCACTTCGAGGCGGGGGTGCCCTGGGAGGAGCTCGACCGAGTCGGCTTTCGGCTGCGTCTGTCGGAGCTCGAGCGCGGCGCAGTCAACGTCGTCGTCCAGCCGGGGCAGTGGGACCTCCCCCGCATCGACCACGTCGGCTTCGCGCTCGACGAGGACGAATTCATCGAAGTAATGGAGCGAGCACAGCGCTTCGAGCTGCGCGTCCAGGAGTACCCAGGCCGCCGCACCTTCGTCGCGACCGGCGCCGGCTATCGGGTCGAGATCCACCCGCCTCGGGAATGGATCGATGACCTCCTCGCCGAGGGAGAGACGATGCACCTCGCCGGACTGAGGCTGAAATCCGAGAACCCGTCGGCGCAGGCAACGGCGCTCGCGCAGTTGCTCGACTCGGTCATGGACGGGAACCGCGTCCAGGTCGGTGAGGCGTTCGTGCAGTTCGTCGTGGGCGGGCCGCCCGGCCGGCCGCAGCTCGACGGCGAGCTTTTCGGGTGACCGCAGCGGGTCATAAACTCGGCCTGTGAGCCGCAAAACGTACGCCGAGGCCGGGGTTTCGCTCACAGCGGCCGAGGGTGTGGTCGAGCGGCTGCGAGCCGCGGTCGAATCGACCGGCGCGAGGGGTTTCGGCGCCTTCGCCGGCCTCTACCCGCTCGACGAGCGGACGCTGCTCGCTGCGTCCATGGACTCGATCGGGACGAAGCCGATTGTCGCGCGGCCGCGCGGCGCCCTCCGCAACTGCGGCGCCGACATGGCGGCCCACTGCATCAACGATGTGATCACCACGGGCGCCAGGCCGCTGCTGATCCTGGATTACGCCGCCTCGGCGCAGCTCGACCTGGAGCAGGTCGCCGAGCTCGTCGAAGGCGCAGCCGAGGTCTGCCGGCTCGCTGGAGTCGCGCTAATCGGCGGGGAGACCGCCGAGATGCCCGACGTCTACCGCGAGGATGAGCTCGACTTCGCGGCCGCGTGCGTCGGAATCGTCGGCCGCGACGATCTGATCGACGGAACGCGCATCCAAACCGGCGACCTGGTGGTCGGCTTTCCGTCGGCAGGAGTCCATGCGAACGGCTTCACGCTCGTCCGGCGCGTGCTCGAGGACGAGGACTACGATGGGCCCGATCTGCTCGCGCCGACGCGCCTCTACCTCCAGGAGGTCGAATCGCTTCGAAGCCGGGCCGACATCCGAGCGCTCGCACACGTGACCGGCGGGGGCATTCTCGGCAACCTCTCGCGAGTACTCCCCGAGGGTCGCGAGGCCGCGATCGACTGGGAGGCCTGGGAGCGGCCGGCCGTTTTCGACTGGCTCGCCCGGCACGTGGGCGAGGCGGAGCTGCGAAACGTCTTCAACCTCGGCATCGGTTTCTGTGCGGTCGTACCGGCAGATCAGGCCGCCGGCGAGCTCGTCATCGGCGAGATCAGGTGATCGGCGTTCTCGTCAGCGGCGAGGGAACGAACCTGCAGGCGCTGCTCAAGGCGGGCCTGCCCGTCGCTGCCGTCGCCTCCAACAACACGAAGGCAAGAGCGCTCGACCGGGCTGCGAAGGCCGGGATCGAAGCGGCTGCCTTCCCCGCGATCGAGTTCGACTCGCGGGAGCACCGGGACGAGGAGCTGGCCGATTGGCTCACGGAGCGCGGGGTCGAGCTCGTCGTCCTCGCCGGCTACATGCAACTCTTGACGAAGCCATTCCTCGAGCGCTTTCCGGGGCGGATCCTGAACGTGCACCCCTCGCTGCTGCCTGCGTTCCCGGGCGCGCACGCCGTGGAGGACGCGCTCGCCTACGGGGCCAAGGTCACGGGCGCAACCGTGCATTTCGTTGACGAGGGCATCGACACTGGCCCGATCGTGCTGCAGGAGGCGGTCGAGGTCCTCGAGGACGACACGCCCGAGACGCTGCACACGCGGATCCAGCAGGTCGAGCACCGGCTCCTGCCAACGGCGGTCCGGCTCTTCCTGGAGGGAAGCCTCAGCTCGCCGGTGGCGTCGGCGTGATCAAGCGCGCCCTGATCTCGGTCTACGACAAGTCGGGCCTGGACGAGTTCGCCCAGGGCCTGGTCGACCTCGGGGTCGAGATCGTCTCCAGCGGCGGCACGAGCACCTACCTCGAGGAGATGCGGATCCCGGTGACCCGGATCGAGGAGATCACGCAGGTGCCGGAAATGCTCGGCGGTCGCGTCAAGACGCTGCACCCGCGGATCCACGCCGCGATCTTGGCCAGGCGCGACCAGCCGGAAGATCTCTCGGCGCTCGAGGAGCAGGAGATCGAGCAGATCGACCTGGTCTGCGTCAATCTCTACCCATTCCGCGAGACCGTCGCCAGACACGGCGTTCGCGAGGAGGACGCGGTCGAAGTGATCGACATCGGCGGCCCGGCGATGCTGCGCGCCGCGGCGAAGAACTTCGCCCACGTCGCCCCGATCTGCCGCGGGCCGCAGTACGAGCGGGTGCTCGAAGAGCTGAGCGAGGGCGGCGAGCTCTCGCTCGAGACCCGCCGCGAGCTCGCGGCGGAAGCGTTCTCGGTCACCGCGGCCTACGAGGCCTCGATCGCGGCCTGGTTCATGGACCGCGACACCTTCCCCGACCGATTGATCCCGGGCTTCGAGAAGGTGCTCGACCTCTCCTACGGCGAGAATCCCCACCAGCGGGCGGCCTACTACGCCGAGATCGGCGCCAGGCGCCACCTGCTGTCGCAGGTCGAACAGCTCCACGGCCGCGAGCTCTCGTTCAACAACCTCAACGACCTGAGCGCGGCACGGCTCTGCCTGCGCGAGTTCGAGCTCCCGGCCTGCGTGATCGTCAAGCATGCGAACCCCTGCGGTGTCTCGGTCGCGGGCTCGATCGAGCACGCCTACGAGCGCGCGCTCGCGGGCGACCCCATCTCCGCCTACGGCGGCGTCGTCGTCCTCAACCGGCCGGTCTCGGAGGAGCTCGCCGACCTGCTCGTCGCGCAGTTCGTGGAGGTGCTCTTCGCGCCCGGTTACGCCGATGGTGCCTTCGAGACGCTGGCCCAGAAGCCGGCGACGCGCATCCTGGTCGACCGGGAACGGCGCCGCGACGCCGCGGGCGAGCGGGACTTCAAACGAGTCCTCGGCGGACTGCTCGTCCAGGATCGCGACTGGGACGTTGAGGACCGGGCCGGGATGCAGGTCGTCTGCGGCTCGGCGAGCGAGTCCCTCTGGGGTGACCTCCTCTTCGCCTGGCGGGTGTCCAAGCACGTGACCTCGAACGCGATCGTGCTCGCGCGCGAGCTGCAGACGCTGGGGATCGGGGCGGGCCAGATGAGCCGCGTCGACTCGGTGCGGATCGCGGTCCAGAAGGCCCGCGAGCACGGCCATTCGCTCCAGAACGCCGTGCTCGCTTCCGACGCGTTCTTCCCGTTCGCCGACGGGCCGGAGCTGGCCCTAGGCGCCGGCATCAGCGCCTTCATCCAGCCCGGCGGCTCGAAGCGCGACGAGGAAGTGATCGCTGCGGTCGAGCAGGCCGGCGCGACGATGGTCTTCACGGGTCGGCGGCATTTCCGCCACTGACATGTCTGGCCGCGGCGTGTCCCGGTGCCTGGCACGAAATCGGAGTGCGGACACGTCCGCGGCCTCGCGAGGAAACCACGCGAGTGCAGGCGTTTTGCCCATTCCAGCGGTGTCCCGATGCCTGGCACCGGGACACGGCTCGCGGGGCCAGTTCGCGCGCTGATGGACGACCGCGACATCCAGATCCGCAACCACGTCTACCGGCGGTTTGTCGAGCTCGGGCGGGCGCCGACGTTCGCCGAGCTCGAGGCCGAGCTCGGCGACGAGGTCAGGCCCGCGCTCTGCCGCCTCCACGACGCCCACGCCCTCGTGCTCGAGCCGGACCGCACCGAGATCCGGATGGCCAATCCGTTCTCGGCCGTGCCGACGCCGTACCGAGTCGAGGCCGAAGGCCGCTCGTGGTATGGAAACTGCGCCTGGGACGCCTTCGGCATCCCGGCGGCACTCCATGTCGACGGCCATGTCTCCAGCGCCTGTCCCGACTGCGGCGAGCCGATCGAGATCGACATCCGCGACGAACGGCCCTTCCCCGACGAACACGTCTTCCACGTTGTCGTGCCGGCCGCGCACTGGTGGGACGACATCGTCTTCACCTGAAGCACGATGCATCTCTTCCGGTCGGAGGAGCACGTAGGACGATGGCTCGAGCAGCAGGGCTACACAGCCGGGGCGACAATCAACGCCGAGAAGCTCTGCGACCTGGCACACGCTTGGTGGAGCGACCGCCTCGCGCCCGACTGGCGTCCGCACGCCCGCGACCAGAACCAGGCAATCCTGGAGCGACTTGGCTTGACGGGCCAGTTCTGGCAACTTCCCTGAACACGGAATGACCGCGGCGACCTTTGCGTTTTGCCGCTCGAACCAAACGAGAGGAAGGAAGACTTGACCGACGTAGCCGCCGAACCGAACCCGCGCCGCTGGCTGATCCTCGCCGTCGTCGGCACCGCGTTCTTCATGACGATTCTCGATGTCGCGATCGTCAACGTCGCGATCCCGTCGATCGAGACCGACCTGAACATCACCCAGCAGACGGTCGAGTGGGTGATCATCGCCTACTCGATTACGTTCGGCGGCTTCCTCCTGCTCGGCGGCCGAATCGCCGACCTGCTCGGCAGACGACGGATTTTCCTGGTCGGGCTGGTCATCTTCACGCTCAGCTCGCTCGCGTGCGGGCTCTCGCACGCGCTCGGCAGCGCGGCTGTCCTGATCGGCGCCCGCGCTGTGCAAGGTCTCGGCGCCGCGATCATCTCGCCCGCCGCGCTCTCGATCGTGACGACGACCTTCGAGGAAGGCGCTGAGCGAAACAAGGCGCTCGGGATCTGGGGCGCGCTGGGCGGGTCGGGAGCGGCGGCCGGTGTCCTCTTCGGCGGGATCCTGGTCAAGTACCTGGGCTGGGAGTGGATCTTCTTCGTCAACGTCCCGGTGGGTGCGCTCGTCCTGGCCGCGACCGGACGGATCATCCCGGAGAGCCGCGCGGACGTCAGCCACCGCCGCTTCGACGCAGCAGGCGCCCTGACGGTGACGGGCGGCCTGGCGCTCTTCGTCTACGCGATCTCCAAGGCGCCCGATGTCGGCTGGGGATCGGCACGGACGATCCTGCTGCTAATCGCCTCCGCCGTGATTCTGGCCGGCTTCCTCGCAATCGAGCTCCGGGGCCGAGCGCCGCTGATGCCGTTCGGAATCTTCCGCAACCGGTCGCTGAGCGCCGCCAATGTCGTCGGCGTGCTGATGGGCATGGTCATCTTCGCCAACTTCTTCATCCTCACCCTCTACGTGCAGCAGGTGCTCGGCTGGTCGGCGCTGAGGACCGGCGTCACCTTCCTCGCAACCGCCGGCACGACCCCGATCTGGGCCGGCGTGGCCCAGGCGTTGACGACCAAGGTCGGGCCGAGGCCGATCGTGACCGCGGGCCTCCTGATCATGGGCGTCGCGCTCTTCCTCTACACCCAGATCCCCGTCCACGGCCACTTCTGGCCCGACCTCCTGCCCGCCTACCTGGTCTTCGCGGTCGGCCTGGCACTCACATTCGTCCCGGTCTCGATCGCAGCGCTGACCGGGGTCAAGTCCGACGACGCCGGCCTTGCATCGGGATTGCTGAACACGAGCCAGCAGATCGGCGGGGCGATCGGCGTCGCGCTGGCGACGACGATCTTCACGACGCAGGGCAACGACCTACTGAAGACCGGACACACCAAGGCGCAGGCGTTCACGTCGGGCTACCAGCACGCGTTCTGGGCACTGCTCATACTCGCCGTCGCCGGCGCCGTGGCAGCCTTCCTGCTCTTGCGCGGCGTCAAGGCCGAGGACGTCACGGAACAGGAAGCAGCCGGAGTCGCAATCTAAGCTGCTGCGGCATGGCCCGCGACTACGCAACGCTGCTCGATCTCGTCGGCAGAACGCCGATCGTGCGGCTGGACAAACTCGGGCGCGACGTCGAGCCGACGCTGCTCGCGAAGCTCGAGCACCTGAACCCCGGCGGCTCGGTCAAGGACCGGATCGGCCTCCCGATGATCGAGCAGGCCGAACATGACGGGAGGCTCAGGCCGGGCGGCACGATCGTCGAGCCGACCTCCGGCAACACGGGCGTCGGCCTAGCGATCGCCGCTGCGATCAAGGGCTACCGCTGCATCTTCGTGATGCCGGACAAGATGAGCCAGGAGAAGATCGCCCTCCTGCGCGCTTACGGCGCCGAAGTCGTGATCTGCCCCACCGCCGTCCCCCCCGACTCCCCGGAGAGCTACTACTCGGTCTCCGACCGGCTCGCGGAGGAGATCCCCGGTGGCTTCAAGCCCGACCAGTACTCGAACATGGCCAATCCCGACGCCCACTACGCGGTGACCGGACCGGAGATCTGGGAGCAGACCGGCGGCGAGCTGGCCGCGGTCGTCATCTCCGTGGGAACC
This sequence comes from Actinomycetota bacterium, assembly GCA_005883955.1. Taxonomy (GTDB): domain Bacteria; phylum Actinomycetota; class Thermoleophilia; order Gaiellales; family Gaiellaceae; genus 13-2-20CM-68-14. The sequence continues at coordinate 14,339 of VAXH01000094.1, forward strand.
GGGGGCACGATCTCCGGCGTCGGGCGCTTCTTCAAGGAGCGCAAGCCCGAGACTCTGATCGTCGGCGCCGACCCCGAAGGCTCGGTCTACACGGCGCAGGAGGAAGCAGACGTCCACCCCTATCTGGTCGAGGGAATCGGCAAGGACAGCTGGCCGCAAACGATGGACCCCGAGGTCGTGGACGAGTGGATCCGGGTCTCCGACCGCGACTCGTTCCTGACCGCACGCCGCCTCGCGCGGGAGGAAGGAATCCTCGCCGGCGGCTCGGCGGGGACGACCCTGTGGGCGGCGCTCCAAATTGGCGCTCGGCTCGGCCCCGAGGCGCAGATCCTGACGATCATCCCCGACACGGGGCGCAACTACCTCTCGAAGTTCTTCGACGACAACTGCATGCTCGACCACGGCTTCCTCGAGCGGCGCACGCCGGCTCCGACCGTCGCCGCGGTTCTACAGGCCAAGCGCTCCGAGGAGCCCGGAGTGCCGGAGTTCATCGTCATCGGCTCGCACCAAAAGGTCGGCGAGGCGATCGAGCTGATGCAGCGCTACTCGATCTCCCAGCTCCCGGTCGTGCGAGACGGCGCCTCGGAATCGCTCGCAGACGTCGTCGGCTCGCTCCAGGACCGTGACCTGCTCGACCGTGTTTTCAAGAACCCCGACGCCCTCCACGAGGACGTCGCGAACGCGATGCAGCCGCCGCTGGCGACGATCGATGCCGGCGACTCGCTCGACGAGGTCTTCCCCACCCTGACCGGCCGCACCAACGCGGTCGTCGTCGTCCGGGAAGGGCGGCCGGTCGGTGTGATCACGCGCTCCGACCTGCTCGAGTTTCTCGCCCACCAGCGCGGCAACTCGAAGACCTGATGGCTGTCGACCGTCTGCGCAACCTGCTCGAACAGGCTTTTCCGGGCTCGGAGGTGGACGTCCAGGACCGCACCGGCGGCGGCGATCATTTCCAGGTGACGGTCGCGAGCGCGCGCTTCGACGGCCTGCCGCTGCTCGAGCAGCACCGGCTCGTCAACCAGGCCCTCGCAGCCCCCCTCGGGGATGGCACGATTCACGAGTTGCGCATCCAAACGAAAGGAAGTCAGTGACCGAGCTTCGCGAGCAGATCGAGACCGTGATCCAGTCGGAAGACGTCGCCTTGTTCATGAAGGGCACCCCCCAGTTCGTCATGTGCGGGAATTCCTCGCGGGCACTCGAGGCGCTGCGGAGCGCCGGCGCCCCGGTCACCGCCGTGGACGTGCTGCCCGATCCCCGGATTCGCCAAGAGCTCTCCGCGATCTCGAGCTGGCCGACGATCCCGCAGGTCTTCGTCCGCGGCGAGCTGATCGGCGGCGCGGACATCGTCGAAGAGCTGGCGCAGAGCGGCGAGCTGGAGCGGACGCTGGAGGACAGGCTCGGTCCGGACTACCGTGGAGCCGGTGCCGAGCGCGTAGTCAGCGTCGCCTGATTCCGTTAAAAATCCCGCCTCGGTCCGAGTCATCTTCGTCTGAGGAGAGGTCACACGAATGGGAAGCAAAGCGCCTGATCCCCCACTGGTGCGCTGCGCGGACAGGCGCTATCCACGCCACAACTAGAATCGAGAGCATGGAGTTCGAGACCCGCGCGATCCACGCCGGCCAAGAGCCCGATCCGACGACCGGCGCCCTGACGGTGCCGATTTACCAGACGTCGACCTACCTTCAAGACGCGGTTGGCGAGAACAAGGGCTACGACTACTCGCGGGCCTCGAATCCAACCCGGACCGCGCTCGAGGCGTGCCTGGCCTCGCTCGAAGGAGCCGAGCACGGCGTTGCCTTCGCCTCCGGCCTGGCGGCGACGACGACACTGATGCATCTGATCAATCCAGGTGACCGCGTCGTCGCGGTCAACGACGTCTACGGCGGCGTCTACCGGATGTTCGCACAGGTCTACGAGCCGAAGGGCTACGTCTTCGACTGGGTGCCACACGACGAGATCAACGAGAACCTGGCGACGCATCTGGACGAGCAGACGCGGATGGTCTGGCTCGAGACCCCGACGAACCCGCTCATGAACGTGGTCGACATTCGGGCCGCTGCCGAGGCGGCACACGCGGTCGGCGCATTGGTCGTCGTCGACAACACCTTCGCCTCGCCCTACCTGCAACAGCCGCTCTCCCTCGGCGCCGACGTCGTCCTGCATTCGACGACCAAATACCTCGGCGGCCACTCGGATCTGATCGGCGGCTTCGTCGCCACGAGCGATCCCACCGTCGCAGAGCGCCTCTACTTCCTGCAGAAGTCACTGGGCGCCGTTCCTGCGCCCTTCGACTGCTGGCTCGTCCTGCGCGGGGCGAAGACGCTGGCGGTGCGCATGCGCCAGCATTGCTCCAACGCCTTGGCGATCGCCGGCTACCTCGACCGGCACCCGCGGGTCGAAAAGGTTCTCTACCCGGGGCTGCCTCACCATCCCGGTCATGCGATCGCCTCACGCCAAATGCGCGATTACGGGGGCATGATCTCGTTCCTCGCCGAGTCGGAGGATGAGGCGGTCGCGCTCGTCGAGCGCACGAAGATCTGGAAGCTCGCGGAGAGCCTCGGCGGCGTCGAGAGCCTGATCGAGATCCCCGCGTTGATGACCCACATGTCGACGGCCGAGTCGCCGTTCGCGGCGCCGCCGAACCTCGTCAGGCTCTCCGTCGGGCTCGAGTCGCCGGAGGACCTGCTCGCCGACCTCGAGGTCGCACTCGCGGTCTCGGCGGCAACGACCGGCGCTTAAATAAGGGGCGTGCCGCCGGAGCCGCTCGACCTGCTTCACCGCGCCCGCGAGCGCGTGATCGGCGCCTACTTACTGAACACCTCCGAAGGGCCGGCGCTCTTCGACTGCGGACCTGCCACTTGCGTGCCGGCCCTGAAAGTGCGCCTGCGGGAACGGGGCCTGGAGTTGCGGAACGTGAAGCACCTGCTGCTCTCGCATATCCACCTCGACCACGCGGGTGCGGCAGGTGTGTTGGTGCGCGAACACCCCGAGCTGCAGGTGCACGTCTCGCCGATCGGCGCGCCGCATCTCGTCGACCCGAGCCGGTTGGAGCAAAGCGCACGCCGCCTCTACGGCGACGAGTTCGACACGCTCTGGGGCGAGCTCGCCCCGGTGCCGGAGGAGAACGTGCACGAGACCGGCGACCTCGTGCTCGGCCTCCACTGCTTCCCCTCTCCCGGGCACGCTTCGCACCATGTCTGCTACCTCGACCGTGACGGGACGCTGTACGCCGGCGACGCGGCCGGCGTCAGGATCCAGCCGAGCCCGTTCGTGCTGCCGCCGACGCCGCCGCCCGAGTTCGACCTCGAAGCCTGGGAGGCGACGCTTGACGAGCTCGCACGGCGCGATCCACAGCGCCTCGCACTGATCCATTTCGGCGTCGCAGATGACCCGCGCGACCACCTTGGCGAGCTGCGGCGGCGGCTGCGGGCCTGGACCTCGCTGGTCGGAGACGGCGCCGGCGAGCCGGAGTTCGAGGCCGCGGCAATGGCGGAGCTCGGCGACGATGCGCCGCCCTATGTGCAGGCGATGCCCCTCTGGCAGTCCTACGCCGGGCTACAGCGCTACTGGGACAAGCGCCGGGCCTAGGCCCGCCTCAGCGCAACCATCGGGCGGGGCGCGACCGAGAAGGCCCCGCAGCGCGGGCACGCCTTCTCCACAGAGACGATCGGCAACCCCGCTAGGTCCGCTCCGGCGCAGCTCCCGCGTGGACCGCCGAGATCTCGGCGAGATGCGGCCTGCTGATCGTGTCCGGGCCGATCACCGCGACGCGCGACGAGCGGACCGCGCGAAGGGTCGCCGTACGACGCCCGTCTCCGAGCGCCGCACGCTCGCCGAGGACTGCGCCGGAGCCAACCTGCGCGACGACCTCACCGTCGATCTCGACGTCGAACACCCCGTCCAGGAGGACGAAGAGATCGCGACCGCGCTCTCCTTGCTCGACGAGCGTCTCGCCGCGCGCCACCCGGCGCCGAACGAGCTTCGCGCCGTCGCGGAGGATCGAGGTCGCGAGCCGGCGTTCGAGCTCCGACTCCACCGCCTCGGCAAAGGCCGGCGTCCCCTCGTCGCCCCACGGCGTCCCGTCGCCGAGCTCGAACTCGTCCGCCCCGAAGACGTCGACGAGCCGCCGGTCGGCAGCGTAGAGCGAGTGGCGGGGAAACGGGCTCGCGGCAACGAGTCTTGTCTCGGTCTTCCCGTCGGCGTGCAGCAGCAGCTCGAGCGTCGTCCAGGCCGAGACGGCGCCGACGTGGAAGTACGGGCGGCCGACGACAGGCCTATGTGCAGGCAGGCCGATCCGCCCGCCGACGGTCTGCGTGAACCGGACCCAGCCGTCCCCGACTTCGGGCTCTGGCTGGATGACCGGGAACTCGACGGCGGCGAAGGAAACCTGCTGCGCCTCGAGGTCGGGCCCGTCGCCTATCAGGCTCCTGCCGGTCTGGCCGTAGTCGGCGATCTCGCCGCCTTCGACCTCGATCCAGGCGCGGAGCTCGTTGGCCTCGCGGAACGCATCCTGGCGCCGGAGCTCGTCGAGGTCGGGGACGAGCTCCGGCGGAGGTTCGTCGTAG
>VAXH01000095.1 GCA_005883955.1 Actinomycetota bacterium
CGACCAGTAACCGGTGTCGAAGCGCGGCAGCATCCCGACGGCTGCCGTTTGCAGGCGGCCGGCCAGGTTGGTTGCAGCCGGGTCCCCCGTCCGCGTCGCGTAATCCTGGAGCGAGACGATCGTCTGCAGCTGGGCGTTGAGAACGGTCTCGTTGTTGAATGCGTAGAGCCGGATCCATGGACCTGCCTGGACCGAGCGGGTCAGCGACGGCACCGTCTTGTAGACCCGCTGCGACGCCGAGGTCAGCGACGGGTCTGCGAGCAGCATGCCCGCCCCCGATAGGGCCTGCGCCGCCACCGCCTGTGCCATCCCCGAGATCCAAGGCGGCCGCCCGCCCTCGAAGCGGAAGTAGTACTCCCACGCCAGGCCGCCGGAGCGGACGACGCTGCGATTGAGGAGCGATTGCGCGAGCTGGTCCGCCCGCGTCGTGTTCTTCTGCGCGACGAAGTTGTTCAGCTTCCCGAAGTTCTCGAGCGGGTGAAACTGGAAGCCGATCCCAGGAAAGGCCCGGTACCAGATGCCGTCCGAGGAATCGACGACGTCCTTGCCGGCCTTCTGGTCCCAATGGCTCGCAAACCAGCGCGTGTTGAAGGCGAGCATTGCGAAGAGCGTCAGCCCGCGTGGCGAGTCATAGCCTTTCCAGAAACCGGCGACTTGGTGAACGACTGCCGAGAGGTTCCGGTAGCGACTGCTCGGCAACTTGGGCAACACGTTCGCGGCAGCGCTCGCATCGCTGCGGAACTCGGCGGCTTCCGTGCTGTCGATCCGGTTCAGCGACACAGCGCGGTCAATCCCTTTGTTGATCAACGCGAGGTCGGTCGCCCACGGCGGCTTCGCGGAAGCCGACCCCCAGAGGAACATGGCCGCGAGCGCGAGCCCGGCGGCCAGACATACCCCGCGCCTCCCCATGAAGCATCAGACGCTAGCGATACGGAGTGGTTTGTGCTCTTTGTCGCCCAGTCAGGCCATGACTTCGACGCGCTCGGCCTGGGGCGTAACGCTTCGGCCCTCGCGCTCGAGCACCTCCCGCAGGGCGCGGATCGAGACCTCGAGCTGGTCGAGCGTCGGCTCGCGCGTCGTCAGCCTTTGCAGCCAGAGCCCGGGCGCGAGCAGCGTCATCAGAATCCGGTTCTCCTGATGTTTGCCGGCGAAGCGGATCAGCTCGTAGGCGATGCCGGCGATCACCGGCAGCAGCAGGATCCGCGTCGCGATCAGCCAGTACCAGACGGGCCGGCCGAAGAAGGCGAAGACGAAGATCGCGATCACCATCACCCAAAGCAGGAAGGCCGTGCCGCAGCGCGGGTGGATCAGCGAGTATCTCTGAACGGTCCGCGGCTCGAGCTCCTCGCCCGCCTCGTAGGCATTGATCGCCTTGTGCTCGGCAGCGTGATACATGAAGACGCGTTTTAGATCGGGCAGCAGCGAGATCAGCGCGAGATAGAGCACGAAGACGGTCACCCGGATCGCGCCTTCGACGATCACGAACCAACCGGCCTGAATCCCGAGCCAGTCGGTCAGCAGCGCGGGCCCGACCTTGAACAGCAGCAGGGCGAAGAGCGACCTCTTCATCGCCCTCCCCCTGCGCGGCGTAGTTGGCGCTGATGGCAAGTGCGCGAAAGCCGATCGCCAGCGACTCGCCGAGCGCGACGACGCCCCGGACTACCGGCAGGCGCAGCGCCCAGTGGCGTGTCATGGGCGAGACGACGGGCCTGCTGACCTGGGCGATGTCACCGTCCGGCTTCCGCACCGCAACGGCCCAGTTCGAGGGGCCGCGCATCATCACGCCCTCCAACACGGCCTGGCCTCCGATGAGATTGGATGCTGCCATTGCCAAAAACCGGGACGAGACGGACGCACGGGCAAAGCCCGCACGTCCTGACGACGGCACCGCAAGCGGTGCCGTAGGGACAGCCTGTCCTCCGATTAGCGAGCTCATGCTCTCAGTTAAGTCGACTTGGCGGCTTGCGCACGCTCGAGGCGCCGCTGGAAGCGCTCCACCCGGCCGCCGGTGTCGACCAACTTCTGCTTGCCCGTGTAGAACGGATGGCAGTTCGAGCAGATCTCGACGTGCAACTCCGGCTTCGTCGAGCGGGTCTGGAACTCGTTCCCGCACGCACAGTGCACGGTCGCGAGCACGTATTCGGGATGGATGCCGGCCTTCATCGCCCGGCCAGGATAGCAGCCGCGGTCTCGGCCGCTACGTTGCCTCCTGAGACGACAACCGCCACGGCTTTTGCGCCCTCCAGCGGGACTTTTCCAGCGAGCAGAGCGGCGACTCCGACCGCTCCGGCGGGCTCGCAGGCGAGCTTGGCGCGGCCGTAGACGAAGCGGAAACCAGTCTCGATCTCGTCTTCGCTGACGAGCAGCGACTCGACCCGGCCCTCGCAGATCGCGACGGCGTTCTCGCCCGCGAAGGGCGCATTCAGGCCGTCCGCAACCGATTCCGGCGAAACGGTTACCGGCTTGCCGGCCGCCAGCGCCTCGTGCAGCGCCGCCGACGTCTCCGGCTCGACCGCGACGACGCGCGCGTCGACCGCGCTCACGATTCCGGAGATCAAGCCGCCACCGCCGACCGGGACGACGACCACGTCGGCCTCCGGCGCGTCCTCGGCCAACTCCACGCCGACCGTGCCCTGGCCCGCGATCACGAGCGGATCGTCGAACGGATGGACGAGCGTGCGGCCCGTCTCGCCCATCAACTCGTTCAACCGCTCGAACGCCTGCACGGAATCGGTCGCTTGCAGGTCGACGGTCGCGCCGTAGTTGCGGGTCGCCTCGAGCTTCTGCTCGCTCGCGCCCTGCCACATGACCAGGAGCGAGTCAATTCCTTCGAGCGCGGCCCCGTACGCGAGCGCCTGTGCGTGGTTGCCCGCCGAAATCCCGATCACTCCCCGAGCCTTTTCCTCGGCCGTGAGCGAGGCGAGCTTGTTGAGCACGCCGCGCGGCTTGAAGGAACCGGTGCGCTGGAAGAGCTCCGCCTTCAGGTACACGGGCACGCCGACCGCGCGCTCGAGCGACGCCGAGGCCAGCGTCGGCGTCCGGTGCACCCGGCCGGCGATCGTCTCCCGGGCGGCGAGGACATCGTCACGGGTGACCATCCACGGAGGGTAAACGGCCCTTTTCTTTGCCTTCACACCTGCCGATCAGACTGGAGTCGTGGGCCGCCTCGTCCTCCTCGCCGCCATCGCTCTCACCCTCGCCGCCGGGGCCTGCACAGCGTCGGCCTCCTCGAAGGCGGAGTACGGCGTCCAGGACGACGCGTGGCTCCAGGTCGGAACGACGAAGATCCCCTTGCTGCAGGACCGGCTGTCGACGCTCGATCGGCTCGGCGTGGACGTCGTTCGCTACACGCTCCGCTGGGACCACATCGCCCTGCATCGGCCGAAGAAGCCGGCGAACCCCGACGACCCGGCCTACGACTGGACCCCGGCCGACGCCTTGCTTGCGGGCCTGCACGCCCATGGCATCGACGTCGTCCTGACGCTCTGGGGTACGCCCGGCTGGGAGAACGGCCGGCAGAAGCCGAACTGGGCGCCGAAGAGCCCGTCGGCGCTGGCCTTGTTCGCCGCCGCAGCGGCGAAGCGCTATCCCTGGGTGCACAAATGGGAGATCTGGAACGAGCCGAACCAGCGCGGCGGCCTCTACCCGAACTCGCCGCGCCTCTATGTCCGGTGGCTCTTGAATCCGGCCGTTGCGGCGCTGCATTCGGTCGACCCGCGCAACGTCGTCGCCGGCGGCGCGACCTCGCCGCGTGCGACGCGGACCGCACTCTCGGCGGTCGCTTTCATGAGCGGGATGCACCGCGCCGGCGCGAGGTTCGACGTCTATTCGCACCACCCCTACCCGCGCTGGTTCGGCCGCGGTCGGCCGGAGACCCCGCTGCAGACACTCCCCTGCACGCGGTGGCTGACGATGGCAAGCCTCCAGTGCCTGATTCGGGACGTAGCCCGGAACTTCGGTCCGAAGCACGTCTGGCTGACCGAGTACGCGTACAAGACGAATCCACCGGACCGGTACCGGGGCGTTGCGCCCGACCTCCAGGCGCGTTACCTGGCCGAGGCGGCACGGCGTGTCTACCAGGCTCCGCGGGTCGATCTGCTGATCAACTTCCTGATCCGCGACGAGCCGGTCATCGGCCGCTGGTCGAGCGGCTTCTTCACGGCGCGCGAGGTGGTGAAGCCCTCGTTTTTCGCTTTCATGCTTCCGCTCGCGGAGGTCAGCCGCCGTGGCGGCGCGACGATGCTGTGGGGCCAGGTGCGTCCGCGGTCGGGCCCGCAGCCCTACCTCCTGCAGCGACTGTGGCGCGGGCGGTGGCTGCCGATCGGCGGCGTCTCCGTCACCGGCAACGCGGGGTTCTTTGCGCGTCAGGTCGGCTCGTAGACCTGCGCCGGGCACATGCGCGTCCAGAGCTCCGCGAGCTCGCGCGGCACCTCCGTCTGAATGCGGATGTGGTTCGGAGCGTCGTCGCGCGTCTTGTTGCCGCTCAGGAAGACCGACGAGAGCTTGTCGAAGGTGAGCCTTCCGTCCGCCGCCGGGTAGCGGCGAGCCCGGTCGGTGCGGATCAGCTCCTGGTCGGCATCGGGCTCGGTCCCCGCTTCGCCTGGCGGAAACCTGCCGCGGCTCGCGGTCATCGCACCCGCCAATGCGCCGCCGAGCCAGAAGCCGCGGCCGAAGGCCTGACGCATGTTCCGGACCTCTTCCAGGTCGCGCCAGACGAAGCTCTGCCTCACAGCCTCGTCGTAGGACGCGAGCGCGCCGCGGCGGCCGACGGCCTCCCCACGCCGCAACGCCGCGAATGCGGCCTCGGCTGCGAGCGCGCCGGTCTCGATCGCGTAGTGGATGCCCTTCAGCGCCGGCACGTTGACGAAGCCGGGGCCGTCGCCGGCGAGCAGAAGGCCCGGTGCGTGCAGGCGCTTGGGCAGCGAGAGAAATCCGCCTTCCGGGATCGTCTTCGCGCCCCAGGCGATCCGCTCGCCGCCCTCGAGCAGCCTGCGGACGAGTCGGTGTGTCTTCAGCTGCTGCAGCAGGTCGTGGACGGAGAGCTCGACGTCGCGGTAGTCGAGGCCGACCACCATCCCGAGCGTCAGCATGTCGGGGCCCATCGGGTAGATGAAGGAGCCGCCGAACTCGCGGTACCCGGCGCCGGCGCGCAGCGGCCAGCCCATCGTGTGGATAACACGCCGGAGCGGCTTTGCGACCCGCCAGACCTCCTTGACTCCGAGAGCCCAGACTTGCGGGTTCTCGCCTTCGAGGCCGAAGCGCTCGATCGCCGCGCCTGTGAGGTGGCCCTGCGTGCCCTCGGCGAGAACGGTGACGCGCGCGACGACGTCTGAGCCGGGCTCGAAGTTCGTTAGCTCCTCGCCGGTTCGGCCGCGCCCCTTGTCGCCGGTGCGGATGCCGTGGACGCGGCCGTGGTCGACGAGCAGCGTCGCCGCGGCGGTCTCGGGCAGGATCATTGCGCCGGCCTCCTCGGCCTGCTCGGCGAGCCAGCGGCCGAGCTGGGCGAGCGAGGCGACGCGGTTGCCGTGGTTTCTCATCGTCGGCGGCGTCGGGATCCGGAGGGCGCGGTTGCTCGTCAGGAAGTAGACGGACTCCTGCTCGACGGCGCCGTAGAAGGGCATTTCGTCCAGCCGTTTGCGTCCGGCGAAGAGGCGCTGCAGCGCGCGCGGGTTGACGACCGCGCCGGAGAGCAGGTGCGAGCCCGGCTGCTTGCCCTTGTCGATCACGGCAACCGGCACATCCCCGAGGCGCTCGGCAACTTCGGGCGCGCCCTCCAGCAGCTGCCCGAGCCGGGTCGCGCAAGCGAGGCCCGCCGGGCCGGCGCCGACGATCGCGACGCCGACCTCGATCCGCTCGTCCTCGGGATCCGAAGGCGGGGCAATCGCCTCGGAGACGTCAAACGGGGGCGGGAAATCAGCTGGTTTCATCTCGTACGAGCGAAGCGATGTACCAAACTACCCCCGCGGAAAATGCGCAGCATTTTTCGCGTTTACGAGCTCGGTCAGCTTCGGAACGATCTGGTGCAGGTCGCCGACGACGCCGAGGTCGGCGTACTCGAAGATCGGCGCGTTCGGATCCTTGTTGATCGCGACGATCACGTTCGACCCCTGCATGCCGACCTTGTGCTGGATCGCGCCGGAGATGCCGAGCGCGACGTAGAGCCTCGGCGACACGGTCTTGCCCGTCTGGCCGACCTGGGCCGAGTACGGGTACCAGCCCGCGTCGACGACGGCGCGTGTGGCGGCGACTGCGCCTCCCAGCGCCTTCGCCAGCTCCTCGATCAGCGCGAAGTTCTCCGGCCCGCCAAGGCCACGGCCGCCGGCCACGATCACGTCGGCTTCCTCGATCGACGGGCCCTCGCTCTCCTCGTGCGCCTGCTCGACCATGGTCGCCAGAGTGGAGAAGTCCTGCAACTGGACATCCACCTGCTCGACCCCGGCCTCCCCCCCGCTCTCGACCGGCTCGAAGGTGCCGGTGCGGATCAACGCCAGCCGCGGCTCGCTCTTCCAGCCGACGTCGACGTAGACCGTGTCGTCAAGGGCGGGTCGCTTGCCGACGAGCTTCCCGTTCTCCTGCGTCAGCTCGACGAGGTCCCAGTTCAGGCCCGCGTCGAGCCGCGCCGCAAGCCCGGCGGCAACGTCGGCCGTCAGCACCGTGGCGCCGAAGAGAACCGTGTCGAAGCCATGTCTGCGGATCAGGTCTGCGGCCACGTCCACGCGAGGCTGGGGCAGCGGCGCGGCAAGCGCCGGGTCGTCGGCGAGGTAGACCTTCGAAGCGCCGAACCTGGCCGCCTGCGCCGCCAGGCCCTCGACACCCGAGCCCGCGATCAGCGCCGAGACATCGTCGCCGAGCTGAGCCGCCTTGCCGAGCACGCCCAGCGAGTCCTTCTGCAGCTCGCCCTCGTGGTGCTCGAGGAAGACGAGCGTGCTCACAAGGCTTTCCGCTCGAGCAGGAACTCGACGATCTTCTCCGCGCCGGTGCCGTCGTCGTCGATCCGCTGCGTCTCACCGCGCGGCGGCGGCTCGCCGATCGCGTAGACCTCCGTGCGCGAGCCGGCCTCGCCGGCGCGGTCGGCGTCCACGCCGAGGTCGCTGAGCGAGAGCGTCTGCTGCGGCTTCTTCTTGGCGCCCATGATCCCCTTCAGTGACGGATACCTCGGCTCGTTGATCGCGTCCGAAACGGCGACGGCGACGGGCAGCGGCGCCTCGATCACGTCGTAGCCGAACTCGGTTTGCCGCTTGCCGCGGAGTGTTCCGTCGGAGACGGTCAGCTCGGCGACCTGCGAGATCAGCGGGCGGCGGAGGCGATCGGCCACCGCGGCCCACATGACTGCGCCGTCGGAGTCGTTCGCCTGCTGGCCGAAGAGGATGAGGTCGGCGCCCTCACGCTCGAGCACCTGCGCGAGCGCGTAGCTGGAGGCGACGAGATCGGAGCCCGCCGCGGCTTCGTCAGCGACGAGAACGACGCGGTCGGCCCCCATCGCCAAGGCCTTCCGAAGCGCATCGAGCGAGCGTTCGGGCCCGAGCGAGACGAGCACGACTTCGGCGCCAGCGTCGTCGCCTTTCAGGCGCAGCGCCTCCTCGACGGCGTTCGCATCGAACGGGTTCAGCGTCTGTTCGCCGGAGCGGTCGAGGCGCTTCGTCTCCGGATCGATGCGGCGCGCCTGCTCCGGGACGACCTTTGCGCAAACAGCGATCTTCATCCCGGCGCCGGACTCTATCGGCGGAATGTCCATGGCCGGACCACCTGTTAGCCTGCGGCCCTTCGCCCAATGGTCGGGAGCGAAAAAGGCTGGTTCTGCTGTAGCAAACCGGGATTAGCGGTCGCGCGAGTAAATCGCGCGACCTCTTACACGGCATCGCAAGCGACGCCGTCGAGCGCGAACGGGAGCTTATGAGACGCCACCGGACGACAGCCCGAGGAGCCCTCTTCCTGTTACTCGTCGCCGGCCTGCTGGCCGGGACGGCGGCCGCACGCTCCGGCGTCACCACGAAGCCGATCGTCTTCCCAGTCCTCGGTGCGGCCCACTACATCGACGACTTCGGCGCCCCGCGTCCGGGCGGGCTGCATCAGGGAATCGACATCTTGGCTGCGAAGAAATCGCTCGCGCTCGCGGCCGAGGCCGGCAAGGTCAAGTTCTGGACGACCTCGGCTTCGGCGGGCTGCATGCTCTACCTCTACGGCGCCAGCGGGACGACTTACGACTACGTCCACTTGAACAACGACCTCACGCGCGGCGACGACAACCGCGGCAAGTGCGTCGCCGGGACCTCCTACGCGCCGGGGCTCAAGGACGGCGGGAAGGTCGCGGCCGGCCAGCCGGTCGGCTTCGTCGGCGACTCAGGAGACGCGGATGGAGGCCACGCCCACCTCCACTTCGAGGTGCATCCCGGCGGTGGCAAGGCGGTCGACGGTTACCCCTATCTCCAGACGGCGCAGCACCTCCTCTTCGCGGAACCGAAGGGCAAGCCGTTCACGCTCGAGCTCGACGGCACCGTCATGAAGCCCGCAGCCCTGACGCTGCAGGTGAAGGTGAGCGCCGTCCACGCGTGGCCGATGGGGCAGCACCAGACCAAGCTACGCCGGCCGTTGTTGCTGAACGTCCCGGATACGGCAATCGTCCAGTCGACGTACGGCTCTTCGACGCGTGAGACGACCATCCTCAGCGCCCGGGTCGGCCAGACGGTCAAGGTCTGGACGATGCCGGCGACCGCGAGTCTGAAAACCGAGCGCGGCGACGATCTCTCGCTGGACGCGGCGCTGGTCCTCCTGAGAGCGAGCTAACGACCGACGAAGTTCGGCTCGCGCTTCTCGACGAATGCGGTCATGCCTTCTTTCGCGTCCGCCGACGCGAAGAGCTCTCCGAAGCTATCCGCCTCGGCGTCGAGATTCCGGCCGTGCTCCCCCTGGAGCGCTCGGTTGCATGCTGCCTTCGCCGCGGCCAGCGCGACCGGGCTCTTCGAGGCCAGCAGGGTCGCAGCCTCCATCGTCTTCTCCAGCAGCTCCCCGGCCTCGAAGACCGCGTTCACGAGCCCGCGACGCTCCGCCTCATCGGCATCGATCACGCGACCGGTGAAGATCAGCTCCTTCGCGTAGCCGAGCGTCGCCGCGCGCGCGAGGCGCTGGGTGCCACCCCAGCCCGGGATGATTCCGAGGTTGATCTCCGGCTGGCCGAGCTTGGCGGTCCTCGCCGCGTAGCGCAGGTCGCAGCCGAGCGCGAGCTCGCAACCGCCGCCCAGCGCGAAGCCGTTCACCGCCGCGATCGTCGGCTTCGGCATCGTTTCGAGCAAGCGGCAGGCCTGGTGGCCGAGGGCTCCCCACTCCTTCGCCTCGGCGACCCCGAGCCCGCTCATGTACTTGATGTCCGCTCCGGCCGCGAAGGCCTTCTCGCCGGCGCCGGTCAGCACGACCACGCGTGCCCCATCGTCCCCGCCGAGCTCGCGCAGCCGGTTGCGGAGCTCGGCCAGCGTCGGAAGATCGAGCGCGTTCAGCGCTTCTTGCCGGTCGATCGTGACAACGGCGACGCCGCCATCGACAACGACCGGGATGCTCAGGCGGCCACCTTCTCACGCAGGAACTCGACGATTTCGGAGGTCGGCGCCCCCGGCGTGAACACCTCGGCCACGCCCTGCCCCTTGAGCTCATCGGCATCCGCCGTCGGGATCGTGCCGCCGAGGACGACGAGTACGTCCTCGGCGCCGTTTGCCTTCAGGCCGTCGAGGATCTTCGGCACGAGCGTCATGTGGGCTCCCGAGAGAATTGAGATCCCAACCGCGTCGGCGTCCTCCTGGATCGCGGTCTCCACGATCTGCTCGGGTGTCTGATGCAGGCCGGTATAGATCACTTCCATCCCCGCATCTCGTAGCGCGCGTGCGATGATCTTGGCCCCGCGATCGTGTCCGTCAAGACCGGGTTTTGCGATTACGACTCGGATCTTGCGTGCCACGGGCGGCAAGTATATGGCGGTGATGCTGGCATGAAACTCGTCGTAGCTGGGTGCTCCCCGGCCTGGCCGAACCCGGGCGGGGCGCAGTCGGGCTACCTGCTCGAAAGCGACGGCAGGCGCATCTTGCTGGACTGCGGACCGGGCGTGCTCGCACGGCTGCGCGAGCGCGAGCCCTGGCCCGAGCTTGACGCGATCGCGATCACGCACTGGCACCTCGACCACTGGGGCGACCTCGTTCCCTGGGTCTGGGGCCGCATGTTCGGTCCCGGCGAGGCGACGAAGAGACCCGAGCTCTGGATCCCGCCGGACGGCGCCGAAATGCTCCAGACGATCGGCGCCCGCCTCGGGTTTCCAGACATGTTTTCCAGCACCTTCGACCTGCATGAGTACGTTGACGGCGAACCGTTCGAGTCGGCCGGCTTCGAGGTGACGCCCGAACGGGTGCTGCACTACGAGTTGCTGGCCTTCGGCTTCCGCGCGTCGGCGAACGGAGCGGTGGTTGCCTACTCAGGCGACTCGGGTCCGAGCGATGCCCTGCCACGCCTGGCGCAGGACGCGGACCTCTTCATCTGCGAGGCAACATTGCTGGCCCCGAACCCGGAAGGCGGAACGCGTGGGCATCTCGCCGCCGATGAGGCGGTCGAGGCCTTCGAGGAAGCCGGCGCGAAGCGGCTGCTGCTCACTCACCGTCCCACCGAGCGCCCGCTCGACTCGGCGCTGCAGCAAGCTCGTGACGGAATGGAGCTCGAGGTCTAGCGGGACTACTCGCCGAAGAGCGCCCTGGCGCGCCGGTTGCGATACCAGTTCGTGCCGGCGATCCCGGCGGGAATGATGAGGATCAGGCTGAGCAGGCCGACGGGGATGAGGAGCCAAATCGGGCTTTCCTTCGCCTTGGCCGAAGTGGCGGTTACCCGCGGCGTGATCTGGTCGAGTACACCGCCGCTCGAGCCGCCGCCGCCGCTCGCGAGCTGAGTCGCCGTCGTCGGCGCGGCCTGCCAGTTGTCGACGAGCCAGTGCCGGTGCTTTCCAAGGCCGACCTTGTGGAGCCCGATCATGAACACCTCCGCCTGCTGGTGAGAGGCCTTCGTCGGGAAGAGCGCCATCGTAAAGCCGATTCCCTTCACGTCGGAAAATTGCGGCTGCCATCTCGCCGAGGCGACGGGAAACGGTGGGATCCCGGGCAGGTTCCCCGTGTCCCATTCCTTGCGCGTATAGCCGGCACGGAGCGTCGGGGTCACGAGCCCCCAGGCGCGATCGACGTTCTTGCGGGCGACGGCTGTATCGATGAACCTCGAGGCGACGGCGAGCGCGGCCGCCCGGTCTCGTAGCTTCAGCGGGAGCGGCCTGGGCGGCGCGGCGATCTTGACGGGGCCTCCCGTCGGCTTGGTGTTCTCAGGAGGCGCGGTGTTCGGCCAGGTGAATCCGATCGCGAGCGCACCACCTACGACGCCCGCCGTCACCGTCATCCAGATCAGGCGCCGTCGCCAGCGGTACGACGCGAGAACCCGCTTCACCCTGGACTGAGGATAGCGCCTGCCATGGCCACCTCAAGGACGAAATTTCGCCCTAATCGCTCGGGACCGGCGGTCCCTGGACGGCGCCGAAGTAGTCAACGAGCCAGTGCGCGCTCGCCCCGCTGCCGACCTTGACCACCTCGATCTGGAAAGGAGCCGGGCGAGACAACCCCGACTTCTCCGTCGGAACGAGGATCAGGTTGACTGCAGCATCGCGTGGATGCGCGAAGTTCGTGTTCTTCCAGTTGTACCGAATGATCTTCGTGGTCGGGAAGTAGGGCACTGGGATGTTGCCGGTCTTCCACTGCGCGAGCGTAAGGCCGCCACGCACGTTGGCATCCGCAAGCGCGTACGCCTGCGCGAGGTTCTTTCGCGCCGCCGCCGTCGAGATGAATTGCTTCGCCACCTTCCATGCGGCCGCCGGGAAGCGAATGTTCTTCTGCGCCTTCTCGAGCTGGTTGATCGCCGGCCCGGTCGGGTTGGCATTCTCGGTCGTGCCGCTGTTGTTTCCGATCTTGGTGACGAGGATCGCCACGATCCCGGCTGCGAGAACGAGAGCGCCGAGCGCGAAAAGCCAGCGGCTGACGCGACGGGAGGACAGCGCACTCTGGACGACGTTCACGGCCATCACGATCGTAGACGCTGAAACGGCCCTTCGGTTAGGTCTAAAAGACGGGCGTCTCGGTCCAGGTCCCCCACATCTCCCGGAGGGCGTCGCACATCTCGCCGAGCGTGACATAGGCCTTGGCGGCCTCGACGAGCGGCGGCATCAGGTTGTCGTCCTCTCGGGCGGCGGCCTGCTTCAGCCGAGCGAGAGCCGCCTCGACGGCGGCTGAGTCGCGCCGTCCGCGCAGGGCCTGGACGCGCTCGATCTGCTTGCCCTCCAGCGCCGGATCGATCCGGAGGATCTCGACCTCAGGCTCGTCCTCGAGCTCGTAGCGGTTGACGCCGACGATGATCCGCTGTTTCTGCTCGACCTCGTGCTGATAGCGGAACGAGGCGTCCGCGATCTCGCGCTGGAAGAAGTTCTCCTTGATCGCCGGGATGACGCCGCCGAGCTTCTCGATCCGGTCGAAGTAGTCGTAGGCCTCGGCCTCGAGCCGGTTGGTCAGGTCTTCGATGTAGTAGGAGCCGCCGAGCGGGTCGATCGTGTTCACCGCGCCCGTTTCGTGGGCGATCACCTGCTGCGTCCGCAGCGCGATCCGGACCGCGTCCTCGGTCGGCAGCGCCAGCGCCTCGTCGAACGAGTTCGTGTGTAGCGACTGTGTGCCCCCGAGCACGGCCGCCATCGCCTCGAGCGCCGTCCGCACGATGTTCACCTCGGGCTGCTGCGCCGTCAGCGAGACGCCCGCGGTCTGCGTGTGGAACCGCATCAGCCAGGAGCGCGGGTTCGTGGCGCCGTAGCGGTCGCGCAACTCGCGCGCCCAGATCCGGCGCGCGGCGCGATACTTCGCGATCTCCTCGAAGAAGTCGACATGCGCGTTGAAGAAGAAGGAGAGCCGGGGCGCGAAATCGTCGACGTCGAGCCCGCGCTCGATCGCGGCCTCGACGTAGGCGAACCCGTCGGCGAGCGTGAAGGCGAGCTCCTGGATTGCGTTCGAGCCCGCCTCCCGGATGTGGTAGCCGGAGATCGAGATCGGGTGCCACTTCGGCATCTCCCGCGCGCAGAACTCGACCATGTCGGTGACGAGCCGCATCGACGGCTCGGGCGGGAAGATCCACTCCTTCTGGGCGATGTACTCCTTGAGGATGTCCGTCTGGATCGTGCCGCGCAGCTCAGTCGGCGAGGCGCCCTGCTGTTCGCCGACGCACGCGTAGAAGGCGAGGAGCATCGCGGCCGGTGCGTTGATCGTCATCGAGGTCGAGACCTCGGCGAGCGGGATCCCCTGGAACAGCGTCTCGACGTCGGCGAGCGAGTCGATCGCCACCCCCTCGCGGCCGACCTCCCCCAGCGAGCGCGGGTGGTCGGAGTCGTACCCCATCAGGGTCGGCATGTCGAAGGCGGTCGAGAGCCCTGTCTGCCCGTGGTCGAGCAGGTAGCGAAAGCGCTCGTTGGTCTCCTCGGCCGTGCCGAAGCCGGCGAATTGCCGCATCGTCCAGAGGCGGCCGCGGTACATCGACGGGTAGACGCCGCGCGTGAACGGATAGACGCCGGGATAGCCGAGCTCGGCGTCGTAGTCGACCTCGACCGTGTCGGGTGTGTAGAGCGGCTCGTTCTCGAGGCCTGAGATCGTCGAGAAGAGCTCGCCCTGGCGTTCCGGAGCGGCTTCGTAGAGCTCGCGGCGCCATTCGTCGGTTTCGCTCTCGATCCCTGGCCGATCTCCGGTCGTCGCCACGCGCCCATCTTAGGGCCAGGGGGCGAGGATCCCGCTCGAAGGTGTTGACTTTGAGCCGCTTCTGGGGCGAGTTCCTACCCCGATCGGGGGATCTTTTCGAGCGTCCCTGTTTCAAGTCGTATTTCTGCTCAGTGAGCCGGCCATCGATGCCGATTCGAAGCTCGTGGCAAACGCGTCATCTCAGGCTGTCACGGGCCCGTCCCCACTTACTCCCTTGGGAAGCCCGCCCCGCCTTGTCCTTCGTTTCGCGCTCTACACCGGCGTCGTCTTGCTCGCAGCCGGATTCGCCATCCTCTGGACCGTCAACCGGGAGGTCGCCAGCCACGCCCAGCAGACCGTCGAGGCCCAGGCGCAGTCGTTCGCCGGTCAGAACCTACGGCGCCAACTGCTGAAGAGCGACTTCGCGAGGCCGGTCCGCGGGCGGCGCCTCGCCGCCCTCGACGAGCTCTTCAGGCGGCGCATCCTGATCCCCGGCATCGTCGGCGCACGCCTCTTCAACAGCAGCGGCATGATCACGTACGCCGCGCGGCACCAGCTGATCGGCACGAAGGTGTCGTACGCGAGCGAGGTCGGCGACGTTTTCGCCGGGATCTCGAGACGCCGAGTGACGCGCACCGTGTCGTGGCGCGGGCGTCAGCACGTGAAGGTCGTCCAGTCCCTAATCCCCGTTCGCGCGGCCGCCTCGACGAAGCCGATCGGGGCGCTCGAGCTCGATCAGGACTACCGCGCCGCGGTCGTCACCATCGATTCGGGGACCGACAAGCTCGCACTGATCCTCGCCGTCGCACTGCTCGTCCTCTATCTGACGCTCTTTCCGATCCTTCGCCGCGTCACCGGCGAGCTTGCCTTGCGAAACCGCCGCCTGCACGAGCACGCCCTCGAGCGGGAGAGGCTGCTCGAGGCTGAACGCAGCGCCCGCGCCGAGGCGGAGGCCATTCAGCGGCTTCTGGCCGAGCAGAACGAGCGCCTGCGCGAGCTCGACCGCATGAAGGACGAGTTCGTCTCGCTGGTCTCGCACGAGCTCCGCACCCCGCTCACCTCGATTCGCGGGTACGTCGAGCTCCTCCTCGAGGAAGGCGCGGAGCTCACTGCAGAGCAACAGCGATTCCTTGGCGTCGTCGACCGGAACTCGGGCCGCCTGCTCGACCTCGTGGGAGACCTTCTCTTCCTTGCCCAGGTCGACGCCGGCAAGGTCGCCGTCGAGCTCGAGGAAGTCGATCTCGCTCAGGTCGTCCGCGAAGCTGTCGAGGCTTTCCGGCCGGTGGCGGAGGCTCGCAAGATCGAGCTTTCGACAGAGATCGAGCACGTGCCGCCGCTGCTGGCAGATCCGGCGCGGCTTGCGCAGGTTCTCGACAACCTCGTCTCCAACGGGCTCAAGTTCACTCCGGAGGGCGGTCATGTGAAGGTTGGCATGGCCGCAATCGACGGCACCGTCGTCCTGGAGGTCGAGGACACAGGGCTCGGGATCCCGGCAGCCGAGCAGCACCGCCTCTTCGAGCGGTTCTTCCGCAGCTCGCGCGCGACCGAGAACGCAATCCCGGGCACGGGGCTGGGCCTGACGATCACGAAGGCGATCGTCGAGCGTCACGGCGGCCGGATCTTGCTCGACAGCGCGGAGGACAAGGGCACGACGGTCCGCGTCGAGCTGCCGATCGACACTCGCGACGGCGCAGGCATCTCCGCCGCCGAGCTCGCCGCCTAGGAGCAGCAAACGGGGGACAGAGTCCCCGCGGCGGCCCTAACCTGGGACAAGAGGGACACTCGATACTAGGGCGCGCTTTCGCGCGCCGGTCTGCGGTAGAGGTAGCCGAAGCCGCGCATCGTCTCGATCGGTGACTCATCGCCCCCGCCGACGCCGAGCTTACGGCGCAGATAGCCGACGTACAGCTTGAGCTGATCGCGTCCGCTACCGCGCGCGTCGCCCCAGGCCAGGTCGAGTAGCTGCTCGTGCGAGAGCACCTGGTTGGGATTTCGGACGAATGCGACGAGCAGCCTGAACTCGAGCGGCGTCAGCGCCACAGGACGGCCGGCGGCAACAACTGACCGTGTGGCGAAGTCGATCGTCAGGAAATCGTCGGCATACGGCTCGGTGGGTTCGGGCTCGGGACGGGCGCGGCGGAGATGCCTCTCCACGCGCGCGAGCAGCTCCTGCCGCCCGAACGGTTTCGTCACGTAGTCGTCGGCGCCGGCCTGCAGCCCTCGCACCTTGTCCAGCTCCTCTGCCTTCGCGCTCAACATGAGGACAGGTACGTCGCTCAGCTGGCGGATCCGTTCGAGCGTCCCCCATCCGTCCAGGCCGGGCATCGAGACGTCGAGCAGCACGAGTTCCGGTTGCTCTGCGTAGAAGCGGCGCAGCGCCTCCTTTCCGTCACTTGCTTCGATTACATCGTGTCCGGCGCGTTGGAGTAACTCATGCACAAGGCCGCGGATATCGGCTTCGTCGTCCACGACGAGGACACGGCTCACGCCTTTGGAGATAGCAGACGCGGCGGCTTGTTCGAAGGGTGCTGACCTCGGGGGACGGCACTCGAGCGTGCCTCGCACGAGGGATCTTTCGGCCAGTCATACGGCTTTCATACGTAAACCTCACCGAATTTCGACCTTTGCGGCCGAAGTAGCGGGCATGGCGAGCTTCACATACCTGCGGCCTTCCTCATGCTGGTTCGCGCTCTAGCGGCGAGTCGGGCGACCCTCCTCAACAGGCGATCGCTCTACTTCCTCGCAGTCGCGCTGGGCGTCGCGGCGCTGGCGGTCAGTGTCCGTGGCGACTTCACGCACGAGAGCACGGGCGCTCAGCGAGTCAGCGGGCCCTTCTCCTCGGTCGTCCTCGGCGGCGATTCGGCGAACACCAATTCTTCGGCCGCGGGCCCGGGCGGCGTCAGGGGGCAGACCGGCGCAGCCGGCAAGAGCGGCGCGGCAGGGGCCAACGGTTCGACGGGCGCCGCTGGTCGGAAGGGCGGCGCGAAAAATTCGTCGGCAACCATTTTCGGCCACGCGGGCGGGGCGGCGAGCGGGATCGCGGGTAACGCGGCCCTCGCCGACGTGCCCAACTCCGCTTCGACTGCCGGTCCGCAAGGTGCCCAGGGCGCCCCGGGGCTCCAGGGCGCGCAAGGCCCGGCCGGCGCCGAAGGTGCATCCGGTCCGGCCGGCCCTCAAGGTCCGGCCGGCCTGACAGGCACCCCGGGGCCGCAGGGAATTCAAGGGCTGCAGGGCCTGCAGGGCCCGCAGGGGCCGCAAGGCATTCCAGGCGCGTTCGCAGGAAAAGGTGACAAGGGTGACCAGGGCGACAAGGGTGAGACCGGCGCAACCGGCGCTCAGGGCCCCGCCGGTCCTCAGGGGCCCATCGGCGCGACGGGCGCGCCGGGCGCTCCCGGGCCTCAGGGTCCAGCTGGGCTTCAGGGCCCCAAGG
This sequence comes from Actinomycetota bacterium, assembly GCA_005883955.1. Classification (GTDB taxonomy): domain Bacteria; phylum Actinomycetota; class Thermoleophilia; order Gaiellales; family Gaiellaceae; genus 13-2-20CM-68-14. The sequence goes on from VAXH01000095.1 coordinate 17,206, forward strand.
GAGACAAGGGTGATACGGGCAACACCGGTGCGACCGGTCCTGCAGGTGCAACGGGGTCGGCAGGCACCACGGGCGCCCAGGGGCCTGCCGGTCCGCAGGGACCGATCGGCCCGACCGGCGCCACCGGCGCACAGGGTCCTCAGGGTGTGAAGGGCGACACAGGCGACACGGGCGCGACCGGCGCGCAGGGGCCGACCGGCGCCACGGGCGCCCAGGGTCCGGCCGGAGCCGCCGGTGCCCAGGGGCCGCAGGGCCTCAAGGGTGACACCGGCGATACGGGCGCGACAGGCGCTACCGGTGCTACCGGCGCGCAGGGTCCTCAAGGTTTGAAGGGCGACACAGGCGACACGGGTGCGACCGGTGCGACCGGCGCCACGGGCG
>VAXH01000007.1 GCA_005883955.1 Actinomycetota bacterium
TTCGGCAACCATGCCGAGCCGCCGGTTCGTCTCGGCAATCGGCAGCGTCGGATCGTCGAGACGCGCGATCGCCGCGACGAGCCGTCGTCGATCCGCGGCCCGCAGGTCGTCAAGATCCGAGCCGGCCAAGCAGTGACGAGCACCGCCTCAGTCTCGCTGCCGCTTCACGACGAGAGCGCAACGTATTCGAACCGAAATACCCTTGTAACAGTCTGTTACTAAGGGTTGGTAGCGTCGGGACTGTGGAGGAGCATTCGGGATCGGAGTCTTCGGGATCGGAGCCCACGTCCAGTTCGGCGTCCGCGTCACAGCAAGCGAGAGACTGGGATGACTTGGCCGAGGTCGACCCGCTTTGGGCGATTCTCAGCGTCGACGCCAAGCGGAACCGTGGCTGGGAACTCGACGCGTTCCTCTCCACGGGCGAGGCCGAGGTCGAGCACATGCTCGCGACCGCGGGAAAGCTCAGCCGGCCGGCACGGCGCGAGCGCGCGCTCGACTTCGGCTGCGGCGTCGGCCGGCTCACCCGCGCCCTCGCGCGCCGTTTCGACGAGACCGTCGGGATCGACGTCTCCGAACGCATGCTCGAGCATGCGCGCCGCCTCCACGCCGATACACCCAATCTCAGCTTCACCAACCGTGACAAGCCACCCGCCGGCCCCTTCGACCTGGTCGTCGCGAACCTCGTCCTCCAGCACCTGCCGAGCAAGGCTCTCGCGCGCGCCAACATAGTGCGGCTGATCGAAGCCGCCCGCCCTGACGGGCTCGTCGTCTTTCAGCTGCCGACTCGACTGCCGCTCGCGCAGCGCCTCCAGCCGAGGCGGCGCATCTACACCGCACTCCGCACCTACTTCGGCCCCGGCCGCCTCCACGCAGTCGGCCTCCATCCGGTCCGGATCCTGGCGCTCCCGGAACTCGACGTCCGCGCGACCGTCGAAAGCGCCGGCGCAACGGTTGCGCACACCGAGAGCGCCGCCGCCGCGGGGCAGCGCTACTACGTGCATCATCGGTCGCCGTGACCGATCCCAAGCAAGCCGAGATCGACTATCCAGCCGCGGTCGGCGAAGAGGGGCGGGCCTGGCTCCGGAACAAGCCCTTCCACCACGACCCGCGGATGACCTCGCGGCTGCTGATCGACTTCGGCCACGTCCTCCAGATCCTCGACCTGCATGCCGGCATGAGCCTGGTCGAGCTCGGCTGCGGCTCCGGCTGGATGACGCGCTTCGCGGCGCGCCACGGCCTCGACGCGCACGGCTACGACATCTCACCGGAGATGATCGCGATCGCGCGGGAGCTCGCCGAGCAGGAAGGAACGGACGCGAAGTTCGACGTGGCCGACATGGAGAGCCTCGACCTCGGCCGCCGCTTCGATGCGGCCCTTCTCTACGACGCCCTCCACCACAGCCGCCGGGCCGACCTCGTGCTCGCAACCGCCCGCGAGGCGCTCCGCCCCGGCGGCCGTCTCCTGCTCGTCGAGCCGAACTGGAAACACCGCTTCCAGGGCCGCGATGCCAGCCACGAGTACGGCGTCACCGAGATGGGGTACTCGCCACGCCGCCTCAAGCGCCTCCTGAAAGAAGCCGGCTTCACGGAGATCACCCGCTTCCACAACAACCGCAAGCGCCTCTTCGCGAACAGCCCCCGCGAGATCGCCTCCCACCTCGCGGAGCCGTTCGTCTACCGCGCGCTCGGCCTCTTCTGGACGCAGATCTGGCTGCGCGCTACGGCACCGTAGCCAGAGACGCCGCGTAGGCGCCGGCCAGCCCGCGCGGGTCGCGCGCCGCGGCCCGCTGGGCGTCGAACAGCGCCACTTTCGGGCCGGCGATCCTCTCGAGCAGCCGCGCGCGGTAGTACCACGGCCGCCAGTTGTCCGGCTGAACCGAGATCGCCTTCGTGTACAGCCGGCCGGCGGCGGCGACATCACCGCGCGCTGCCTCGGCCGCACCCCAGGCCAGGAGCGCGTCGACCGAGACGGGGTTGAGATTGTGCGCGCTGCGCGCATCGGCCACCGCGGCGTCCTCATTACCCCGGCTCAAAGCCGCATAGGCATCGTCGACGCGGCGCACCGCAAGCCAAGGCGACGCGAGCGAATACAGGGCTGCCGCGGCGAAGGCCCCCGCAGCGACCGCGAGCAACCCGCGCCTCGCTGCCAGTCGCACGCGCGCAGGCCGACCCGCCGCAAGCAGCACACCAAGCACCGCGACCGCCGGGGCTGTCACGGCGATGAAGTCCCAGTCGAAATCGACGACCCCGTGGACGACATAGGCGAAGAGCGCAACCACGAGCGCCGCCGCCGCGAGCCGGTCCTCTCCCTCGAGTCTCCGCAGCGTCTCGACGAGCGCCCCGGCGCCGGCCAAGGCGATCCCGAGGAAGAGGATGAAGCCGAAGATCCCGGTCTCGCTCAGGAACTGCAGCGGCAGGTTGTGCGGCTCAGTCGCGACCGTCCCGTCCACGCGCAGCTTTCGGTGCGTGAGGTCGAACGTCCCGGCGCCGGTGCCGAGCAGCGGGTGCGCGCGCCAGGACCTCCACGCCTCCTGCCACCAGTTCCAGCGGCTGCTGGACGAGAGGTTCGTCAAGTTGTTTGCTCCGTTCCCCGCCGATGTCGGGGTCGGCTCGTTGAACTTGTGCAGTACGCGTGACGGGGTGATCCCGGCGGCCAACAACGAACCGACACCGACGAGCGCAGCAACGATCACAGCGAGAACCGCCGCGCGGCCGAGGCGAACCCGCCAGGGCTCCGTCAACGGCTGCCGGGCCTCGTAACGAGCGGCGAAGAATGCCGCTGCGAAGGCACCGATCCCGCCGAGAACGAGCGCGAGCGCGAACCAGCGCCCGTCGTGGGCCTGGAGGGAGCGAGGCTGCCCGTCCTTCGTCAGCCCCGGACGCGAGAAAGCCCAGCCGCAGACGGCGAGCGTCGGCACCAGCGCGATCGCCAGCGCAGCGGCGCTCTCCAGTCGAGGCCGCGCGATCAAAAGCCAGAGCGCGACCGCCGCGATCCCGACCGCGACACCGCCCCGCGAGAACGTCAGCACCAAGGCGACGAGCGCCGAGTAGAGATAGACGACCGCAACAGCGCGGAGCCAAGCCGGCCGCGAGCGCGGCGCCGCGATCCACAAGGCCAACGGCAGCGCGAACACGGCTAGCAGCGCGAGCACGTTCCAGTAGCCGATCGGGCTGTTCAGGCGCGCGACCCGCTCGGTCTCGGCCGAGAGCCCGGGAAAGATCTTCGTCGCGAGGGCACACCCGATCGCCAGCGCGGTCACGACCGCCAGCCACCCGGCCGCGAGCCGAGGCGCACGCCGCATCGTCCCCATCGCCAGCCCGAGCAGGAGGAATGCCAGGTAGACGAGCGCCCGATTGATGTAGTTCCACGTCCGATCGGCCTCGATCGACCAGAGCATTGAGAACCCCTGCCAGACGACGAGGCCGGTGAAGCAGCCAACCGTCGCCAACCCCAGCGGGGACACGACCGGCACCGCCAGAGATCCCACCGCCGCCGAGACTGCCGCGGCCGCCGCGAACGCGATCGCGAGCCCGCCGATCCAGATCAAGGGATCGTCCGAGGACCCTTTGCTGAAGAGCACGGCCGCGGCAACCAGGGCGGCCGAGACCCCGGCAAGAAGCGGTAGCGGAGCAAGTAGCACGCCGGGCCCGGTCGAAGCGTCGAGCCTCGTCGCCCGGCGCTCGAGGGCGGTGCGCATCGAAGCCGAGGCTATCGAAACATTTGTCCGGTTTGGCCGTCCTAACAAACGGCTAACTCCCGTTCGCCAGACTTCCATGATGCCGCGCCTCCTCCTCGCCGCGCTCGCCGCCGCCGCCTCCCTCCTCGCCGCGAGCCCATCCGTCGCCCATGCGGGAACTCCGTGCTGGCAGCGAGTGATCAGCGACTGGACGAAGGACGGCGAGATCAACGGCAACTACTCGCCGAAATGCCTGCGCCAGGCCTACAACAAAGCGCCTGAGGACCTGCGCGACTACTCGTCGATCCTGGACGACATCAACGCTGCACTGATCGGACCCGGCTCGACCAAGAACGGTCCGAACAGCAGCGGCGGTGGCAGCACCGCCACGAGCGGCCCCGGAGGCAAGCTGAGCGCGAAAGAAGCACAGCGACGCGCGGAGCGCGCCGTCCCCGAAGCGGGCAAGCCGGGATCGATTCCCGACAGCTCACACACGCTGCCGCTCCCGCTGCTGATTCTCGCCGCTGTCACGCTTGCCGCTTTGCTCGCGGCCGCCTCGCCGCCGCTGATCCGGCGCCTGCGCACAAGGTTCCCGCGCGCGCGACCAGCGCCGCAGGCAGACCAGCCGTAGCCGGTATTCCGTCCGGCCGCCTCCCTAAATTAGTCGGTCCGCTCGACCGCCGCCCGGACGCGGCAGCCGGCGTACCGCAACTAACCTTAGGAGGGGAAGATGGCGTCGGCAGAAGGCACCCAGAGCGCAGCAGTAGCGACCGAGGAGTACGTGAACAAAGTCGCTGACAAGACCGCGGGAGCGGCCGTCAAGCGCTACTTCACGATCCCGGGCCGCGACCCGTTCGAGGAGCTCGAATGGGAGCTGCGCGATGCCTTCATCGCCGGCAAGGACAAGCCGACTTTCGAGCAGAAGGGCGTCGAGTTCCCCAAGTTCTGGAGCCAGACGGCGACGAACATCGTCGCCCAGAAGTACTTCCGCGGCCGCATGTCCTCGCCCGAGCGCGAGCGGAGCGTGAAGCAGATGATCGG
>VAXH01000096.1 GCA_005883955.1 Actinomycetota bacterium
GCCGCCCGGCGCGACCTGCGCATTCCGGCCCTCGATCCACTCGGGCGAACCTTCGCCGAAGACCTTCGTCATGTCACCGGTGGGATCGGTCGCGTACACGGTGAAGGCCGCGCCAGTTCCGTGCCCGTTGATGAGGGGCGTTGTGAGATCGACGCCGGTACCACCGGCACCAGCGGTGCCGACGTTCGCGATCGTGTCGAACTCGGCGCTCACGGTCCCCCGCTCGACGACGACCTTCTGGCCGGCGGCGAGGCCGGTGACGCTGTTGACCTTGACGTTGGTCGCGCCCGCCAATGAAGGAGCCGCAAGCGAGGTCGCGGGCGAGCGGAAGGTGATCGCGTTGTTGTTCTCGAGTACGGCGTTCGCGGTCGACACGTTGCCGACGTCGCAGCCCGCGCGCGCCCACGGCACCCACGGGGCCGGGGTGTTGTTCGCGCCGGTGTCGCCGGTGATCATGTTGAAGCTCGTGTCAGCCGACGCTGTCGGCGGATTGTTCGCGAGATTGCCGCCGTCAGTAACGTCGGTCCAGTACTTGAACGACGACGAGAACCCGACCGACCCGTCCGGCCTGAAGTAGCCGTACGAGTTCGAGACGGCCTGGCCAGTCCGATCCGGATACAGACCGGTCAGCGAACTGAGAATTCCGCCCGCGGTATGCGAGATCAGGATCGTGTGCTCGTTGTCACTGAGCGTGCCGTTGTCCTGCAAGAAGTTCAGCAGGTGCGGCATCTGCTCGAGATCCGACGCGAAGTTGGAGCGGTCTCGAAACAGGTGTGTGTTGTCGAACTGTAGGTAGATCACATGCTTGAGGTTGGTGCCGTGGCCGTGGAGCTCACAGCCCTTCGCTCCCTTGGCGGCCGCGGCTGTACCGGGGCCGGCCTGGGCGATGCTGCCAGCTGTCACAGCGGCGAGCGCAAGCGCAATCGGCAGCGCGCCCGCGAACTTCAGGCGTCTACTCATGCTCTCCTCCTCCTCGATGACCGCGCAAACCTACGCCACCTGGTCCGAAATTGGGAGTCCTTTCAATATCGAAGGGGTAAAGGCCTGGAAAACGGGCCTTGAGCCGACCGGGCGAACCTGAAAGGATCGCGCCCGATATCACCCAGGGGAGAAGGAGGGCTCGATGCTTCGACGCTTCATCGCGTTCTTGACGCTGTGCGCAGGCGCGCTGGCGTTACTGAGCTTGGCGGGCGGATCCGCGCTCGCCGGCGGCGGCAAGGGTAAAGGCGACGAGAAGAAGCTCGACAAGATCAAGCACATCGTCGTCATCTACGAGGAGAACCACAGCTTCGACAATCTGTACGGCGGGTGGGAGGGCGTGAACGGGCTCACCGACGCCGACACCGCTCACACACAGCAGGTTGCCCAGACAGGCCCCTCGACGTTCACGACGCCCTACCGGTGTTTGTACATGGACGACGTCAACTTGCAGGCGCAGTCCACCGCGAACCCGACGGCTCCGCTGAGTGCGACGTGTAACGACACGACGACGCTGGGCTCGCCGTTCCCGAGCCATTTCACGAATGCGCCGTTCACGATCGACGACTACCTGTCGCCGAGCGACACCACCTGTCCGCCGACGGCGCTTGCCGCCTTCAGCTCGGCGAACGGATTCAAGAAGGGGACCGGATCGCCGGGCGGCTGTACCCGCGACATCGTGCACCGCTTCTACGAGGAGCAGTTCCAGCTCAACGGGGGGCAGCAGAACCGCTACGTGCTCGGCAGCGACGCAGCCGGTCTGGTGATGGGCACGTACAACACGAAGGCGCTGCCGATCTACCAGTACCTCCATGCGATGCACCATCCGCGCTACGCGATCCTGGACAACTTCTTCCAGGCGGCCTTCGGTGGCTCGTTCCTGAACCACCAGTTCCTGATCGCCGCGGCGCCGCCGACGTGCACCCCCTCGGCTGGGCCGCCCGTTGTTACATGCCCAGCGCATGCTGTCCTCGACAGCAACGGCTTCACGACTGCAAGCTCGCCGCCGGCTTCGAACCGCCCGCCCGGGCTGGGAGCGCTCTACACCTCGCCGGGCAACCCCGCGGGCACCCCGCTGAACAACGGCGCGACCACGCAGGCGTGCAGTCTCCCGTCGACCATCGCGGGATTGGCTTGCGGCAACGCGGTCGTGAACACGACACAGCCGGCCTTCCAGCCGTCCGGTGCCTTCGGCGCCAAGATCCCGGCTCAGACCAATCCGACCATCGGCGACCGCATGAGCGGTGCCGGGGTCGATTGGGCCTGGTACTCGGGCGGCTGGTCGAACGCCGACGGAGACGTGGGCGCGCCGGGTTGGACGAACGGCTCCGTTCCGAATCCGGCCACGTCAACGCACTGCTACGACCCGGATGCGGATCCGGCCGTCGCATCGTGGCCGCGGTGTCCGAACAACCTGTTCCAGTACCACCATCAGCCGTTCAACTACTACGCAAACTTCTCGACCGGGACTCCGCAGGGCCTCGCCAACAGGGCTGCGCACCTCAAGGACGAGCAGGAGTTCATCCAGCTCGCGCAGGGCTCGGACAAGCACTGCAACCTGAAACCGGTCAGCTTCATCAAGCCGATCGGCCAGGAGAACGAGCACCCCGGCTATGCCTCAGAGCCGAACGGCAGCAGCCACCTCGTCTCCCTCCTTCAGGACATCGAGAACAGCGAGTGCGCCAAGAGCACGATGGTGATCGTCACCTACGACGAGTTTGGCGGTCAGTGGGATCACGTCCCGCCGCCGGGCCAGGGAAACAACAACGGTCCGCATGACCAGTGGGGCCCGGGCACCCGGATTCCGGCGCTCGTGATCTCACCTCATCTGGAGGGCCACTTCGTAGTCGACAGCACCGAGTACGACACGACCTCGATCCTGGCGACGATCGAGCAGCGCTACGGGCTCGACCCGCTCGGGCCGACGACCCGGGACGGGCAGGTCAACAGCCTCTCGCACGTCTTCGACGCCAAGAAGCCGCACGACGTCAAGGACGACGACTGATCAGTAGTGGATTCGTCCGGCCCTGGCGCGTGCGTTAGGGCCGGACGAAGCCCATGCGCTCGTACATCGCCTCGAGCGTGGGTGCCGCCGTTTCGCTCGCCTTGGCGGCGCCCCGGGCGAGCAGCCCGCGCAGCTGCGGCTCGTCGGCCCGAAGCTCCTGATAGCGGTGCTGGATCGGGACGAGCAGCGCGACGACCGCCTCGCCGACATCCTCCTTGAACGGCCCGTAGCCCTGGCCGTCGTAGCGGGCCTCGATCTCGGGGATCGACTCGCCGGTTGCGACCGACATAATCTCGATCAGGTTGGCGATGCCCGGCTTCTCGGGATCGTGCAGGACCTCGCGGCCGGAGTCAGTCACCGCGCTCTTGAACTTCTTGCGGACGACGTCAGGTGGATCGATAAGTCGCACGACACCCTGGGGCGCGCCGCGCGTCGTGGACATCAGGCGCTCTGGCTCCTGGAGGTTCTTCACGCGTGCGCCCTCCTCCGGGACCATTACTTCGGGGACGATGAAGGTCTCCCCAAAGCGCTGGTTGAAGCGCTCGGCGATGTCGCGCGTCAGCTCGACGTGCTGGCGCTGGTCGTCGCCCACCGGCACGACGTTCGTCCGGTAGAGGAGGATGTCCGCGGCCATCAGCACCGGATAGGTGAAGAGGCCCGCCGAGACGAAGTCCTGCTCGGCGGATCGGTCCTTGAATTGGGTCATCCGGCGGAGCTCGCCGAAGCTCGTGACCGAGCCCAGCAGCCACGCGGCCTCGGGATGCTCGTGCACGTGGCTCTGCACGAAAACGGTCGAGCGATCCGCGTCGAGACCGGTGGCGAACAGCAACGCGGCGAGGTCGAGCGTGGCCTCGCGCAGCTCCTCGGGCTCGAAGGGCGTCGTGATCGAGTGCAGGTCGACGATGCAGAAGAAAGCCTCGCCCTGCTCCTGCATTGCGGCGTACTGGCGGAAGCCACCGCTGTAATTGCCGAGCGTCTTCGCGCCCGAGGCTCGAATGCCGCTGAAGATCCGCATTGCTCTCAGCGTCAGTATCGCAACTACATTTCGTGACGAATGGCGGTCAACGGATCACCTGAGCTCCTGATCGTGATGGGCGCGGGCGCGACCGCGGACCAGACCGAGCACGTTCTCGCGCGGCTGCAGGAGGCGGGCGTCTCGGCACGCGTTCAGCGCGGGCGCGAGGCAACGGTGATCGGGGCGATCGGCGACCGGGAACTGCTGGCGACGCTCCCGCTCGAGGGGTATCCCGGCGTCGAGCAGGTGCTGCCGATCCTGAAGCCGTACAAGCTGGTCGCTCGTGAGGTCGCTCCCGATCCGACCGTGATCGAGGTGGACGGGCGGAAGATCGGCCAGGATTTCTTCGGCCTAATCGCGGGGCCGTGCTCGGTCGAGTACCGCGAGCAGACGCTGGAGGCGGCGCGGGCGGTCGCCGCCGCGGGCGCGACGATGCTGCGCGGCGGCGCCTTCAAGCCTCGCACTTCGCCGTACACGTTCCAGGGCCTGGGCGACGACGCGCTGGCGATCCTGCGCGAGGCGCGGGAGGAGACCGGGCTGCCGGTTGTGACCGAGCTGATGGACCCCCGTCACGTCGAGGCCGTCCTGGAGTCGGCGGACGTGATTCAGATCGGTGCGCGCAACAGCCAGAATTTCCTGCTGCTGGCCGAGGTCGGCCGCGCCGACAAGCCGGTGCTCTTGAAGCGCGGCCTCTCGTCGTCGGTCGAGGAGCTGCTGATGGCGGCCGAGTACGTGGCCAAGGAAGGGAACGAGCGGATCATCCTTTGCGAGCGGGGGATCAAGACCTTCGAGACCTCGACGCGGTACACGCTGGATCTCGGGGCGGTCGCGGTGTTGAAGCAGGAGACCCACCTGCCGGTGATCGTCGATCCATCGCACGCCGCCGGCAAGCGCGAGCTGGTGCTGCCGCTGGCGCGGGCGGCGGCTGCCGTCGGCGCCGACGGGATCATCGTCGAGACGCATCCGCGGCCCGAAGAGGCCCTGTCCGACGGCCCGCAGCAGATCCCGAGCGCGGAGTTCGGCGCCTTTGCCCGAGAGGTCGAAGGCATCGTCGCGCTGATGGGCAAGCAGATCGGCTGACCTTTCCGACCGTGTCCTCGTGCCTGGCACCGGGGACCGGTCCGCACGCGGCTGCGACCGTCCCTTCGGGGCATGCCCTGGTGCCAGGCGTGTGACGTAAGCAGTCGTCGGGGAAGTCAGGCGGTTGGGCGATCGGGGCGTGGCGTCGCCCCGGTCGCAAAACCGTGGCCGGTGCCAGGCATGGGGACCGGTCCGAAGTGGGCATTGTTCGGCCGCCGGGCTAGGGCATCGGCGGCCCAGCGTCGTAGTCTTTGCCTGTGCCCGTTTGCGCAACCTGCGGCCAGGACAATCCGGACGTCGCCCGGTTCTGCCTCGCGTGCGGTGCCGCGCTGGGCGCCGACGAGGCGGAGCCGCAGGAGGAGCGCCGGTTCATCAGCGTCCTCTTCGTCGACCTCGTCGGCTTCACCGCTCGCGCCGAGAAGCTCGATCCGGAGGACGTGCGGGCGATCCTGACCCCCTACCACGAGACTGTCCGCCGGGAGATCGAGTCCTTCGGCGGCGTGGTCGAGAAGTTCGTCGGCGACGCCGTCATGAGCGTCTTCGGCGCGCCGACGGCCTACGGGGACGATGCCGAGCGCGCCGTCCGCGCTGCCCTGGCCGTCCGGGACAGCGTCCACGAGTTGAACAACAGCGATGCCCGGCTGGATCTCCAGATCCGGATCGCCGTCAACACCGGCGAGGCCCTCGTCTCGCTCGGCGCGCGTCCGAGCATGGGGGAGTCGATGGTCGCAGGCGACGTCGTCAACACGGCCTCCCGGCTCCAGTCGGCAGCGCCGGTCGACGGGATCATCGTCGGCGAGGAGACGTACGCCTCCACGCGCGACGCGATCAGCTACGAGCCGACAGCGCCGGTCGAGGCGAAGGGCAAATCGGCCGTCGTCCCGGCCTGGCTGGCCAGCGCGCCGCTCTTCCCGGCCGGCGAGCGGACGGTCTCTCGCGCGCCGCTGGTCGGCCGCGGGCGCGAGCTGGGTGTCCTGCAGGGCATCTGGGAGCGAGTAGCCGACGAGCGGACACCTCACCTGGTCACGATCTTCGGACCGCCGGGGGTGGGGAAGACCCGGCTCGGGATCGAGTTCGGTCGCGCCGTGAGCGAGCTCGGCGGGCGCGTCGTCCGCGGGCGGTCGCTTCCCTATCGCGACAGCAGTGCCTACGGTGCCTTTGCCGCTCAGGTCAAGCAGTTCTGCGGGATCTTCGAGAGCGATCCGATCGAGGTCGCCCTGAAGAAGCTGCACGCCGAGACGGCGAAGCTACTCGGGCCTACGGAATCGCAGGAAGTGGCGGGTCACCTGGCGATCATGCTCGGGCTCGACCGCGAGGCCTCGGTCGCCGACCGGGAGACGCTGTTCTTCTCGGTGCGGGTCTTCATCGAGGCCGTCGCCCGGAACGGGCCGACGATGCTCGTCTTCGAGGACGTGCACTGGGCCGACCGGAGCCTCCTCGACCTGATCGAGCTGCTCGCGGCGAGGCTCCGCGACCTGCCGATCCTACTGCTCGCCCTCGCCCGGCCCGACTTGCTCGATTCCAGGCCAAGCTGGGGAGGGGGTCTGCCCGCCTACACGGCGCTTCCGCTCGACCAGCTGAAGGAGTCCGAGGCGAGAGAGCTCGCTATCCATCTGCTCAGCAACCTGGAGGATCGCGGCCGCGCGGAGCGCGCGGCAGTGCTCGCCGAGACCGGCGAGGGAAATCCGCTCTTCATCGAGCAGCTCGTCGCGACGCTGACCGAGGCGCCCGGCGAGGACTCCGCCCTGCCGACAACGATCCGGGGGATCGTGGCGGCGCGTCTCGACGCGCTCCCCGCCGCCGAGCGGGCCCTCCTGCTCGATGCCGCGGTCGGCGGCAAGGTCTTCTGGCGTGGCGCGCTCGAGCGGATGAGTGACGACCCCGCGGCGCTCCCCGCGCTGCTGGGAGCACTCGAGGGACGCGACCTGATCCGGCGCCAGGCTGTCTCGTCGATCGAAGGCGACCAGCAGTACATCTTCAAGCACGTGTTGATCAGGGACGTCGCCTACGACCTGCTACCGCGAGCCCGCAAGCGAGAGCGACACGCCGAAGTGGCGCAGTTTCTCCAGGAGGCGACCTCAGAGACCGGTGAGGCTGCCGCCGCGCTCGCGCGCCACTGGCGCGACGCGGGCGAGGCGGAGCGCGCGATCGAGCACCTCCTGGCGGCGGCGGAGGAGGCCGAGCGTGGCTGGGCCAAGGGCCGGGCGGTGGCCTTCTACCGCGAGGCGCTCGAGCTCCTGCCCGAGGACGACGGCGATCGGCGGACCGACGTCAAACGGCGCCTGGCGATAGCGCACACCGCGGCGTTCCACGCGCTGGACGCTCGCCTGCTTCAGCTCGACGCCGACTAGCCGGCGACCGGCGGAAAGTCGGCGGGCGTGACGTCGCCCGCGATTTCCCAGACGTCGTCGAGGGTGTGCTTCCCGAGGCGCGTGCTGTGATTCCTGACCGTTTCCTCGTCCGGCGCCGCGTAGACACAGAACGTCCTGACCGTGCCGTGTTCGTTCACGATCACATGACTGTGCTCCCAGGTGATCTCGGGGAACTCCTGCTCGACGATCTCCCGCGAGCGCCGGCCGACGTCCGGCATTGCGTCCTCGCTGACCTCGAAGGTTCTGACTATCAGGTATCTCGGCATCCGCGCCATTCTATGGGGATAGCCTGAGCTGATGGAAGTGCGGCGGCTCGCAATCATCGGCACGGGCTTGATCGGCGCGTCCGTCGCGCTTGCCGCCACGCGCGCGGGCCTCAAAGAAGTGGTCGGCTACGACCCAGAGCCGCAGGCGCTTTCCGCCGCGGTCGCCAGAGGAGCCGTCGAGCCCGGTGGGGGCTCGCTCGCCGAGGCGGTCGCCGAAGCCGAACTGGCGGTTGTCGCTGCCCCGGTCGCGCAGCTCGCCTCCGAAGTGCGGGCAGTGCTCGAGGCCAGCTCGGGCGGCTGCACGGTGACGGACGTCGGCTCGACCAAGGTAGGTGTCTGCTCTGCGGCGCTCGGCTCGGACCGATTCATCGGCGGCCATCCAGTTTGCGGTTCCGAAGCTCGAGGGGCCGAGCACGCGAGTGCGGAGCTCTTCGACGGGGCCACGTGGTTCCTGACGCCGCTTGCGGCCACGGATCCGGAGCGCTACCGGCTCGTCCACGGCTTCGTCTCGTCGCTCGGAGCGACCCCGGTCGCCGTCGACCCGGTCGCCCATGATCGGCTCGTCGCGCTGACGAGCCACCTGCCGCACGTGCTCGCGAACCTACTCGTCAACCAGGCCGGTGCGAACCGGATCGACGGGCACGACCCCGTTGCTGCGGCAGGCGGCTCGCTGCGGGACATGACGCGCGTGGCGGGCGCCAACCCGCGGATCTGGATCGACATCTTCCTCGACAACGCGGGCCCCCTCCGCGAGGCGCTCGGCGAGCACCGGAAGCAGCTCGACCGGCTCGAGCAGGCGCTCGAGAACGGCGATGCAGGCTTTCTCGCCAAGTGGATCGGCGAAGCGGTCGGCAACCGGCAGCGGATGCTGGCCGAGGCATACCCGGATCCTGGATCCCTCCAGCAGCTGCGCGTCCACGTTCCCGACCGTCCCGGCGTGCTCGCCGGGATCACCCAGGCGCTCGGGGCGGAGCGGATCAACATCGAGGACTTCGAGCTTCAGCACATGTCGCCGGACCGCGGCGGCACGCTGACGCTGCTGATCACCGGCGAAGACGAGGCGCGCCGCGCCGCCGAGCTGCTGCAGGCGCAGGGTTACGGAGTCGTGGTCGCGCCGGTGCTCGGCGAGCAGTGACGCGGGTCGAGCCCGCAGCGGCGCTCGTCGGCGATCTCGGGGTGCCGGCGGTGAAGGGGATCTGCCAGCGCGGCGCGCTCCTGGCGGCGATCGCTGACGGCGAGAGCGAGCTGCGGAACTTCGGCCACGCGGCGGACACGGACGCGGCGCTCGAGGCGGCGGCCGTGCTCGGTGCCTGGGTGAGCGAGCCCGAGGCGGGCACGATCCGAATTCGGGGCCGGGGTCTGCGCGGTCTCGTTGTGCCTGCAGGCCCGATCGACTGCGGCAACGCCGGCACGGTGCTTCGCCTGCTGAGCGGGATCCTGGCCGGCCAGGACGGCCGCTTCGAGCTGGTCGGCGACGAGTCGCTCTCGTCGCGGCCGTTTCGGGTCGACGAGCCGTTGCGGCAGATGGGCGCGCGCGTCGAGACCAACGACGGGCGGCCGCCGGTGAAAATCAAGGGCGCGCGGCTCCAGCCGATCCGCTACGAGCTGCCGGTCGCGAGCGCGCAGCTGAAGTCCGCGGTCCTGCTCGCCGGGCTGCTGGCCGAGGACGGCCCGACGACGGTGCTCGAGCGCACGCCTTCGCGCGACCACACGGAGCGGCTGCTGCGCTCACTGGGGCTGCGGCTGACACGCGCGGGCGCCGAGATCCGCGTCTGGCCTGCGGAGCGGATTCCGCCGCTCTCCCTCGATATCCCCGGCGATTTCTCCTCGGCGGCGCCGTTCATCGTCGCAGCGACGCTCCTTTCGGGCTCGAATCTCCGTATCCACGACGTCGACGTCAACTCGACTCGCACCGGCCTGCTCGACGTGCTCGGCCGGATGGGCGGCCGGATCGCGGTCTTCAACCGGCGCAGCGCGAACGGGGAGCCGGTTGCCGACCTCGAGGTGCGCTCGGCGGAGCTGCTCGCAACCTCGATCGAGGCCGACGAAGTGCCGCGGCTGGTCGACGAGCTGCCGCTGTTCGCGCTGCTGGCCTCTCACGCCCGCGGGGAGAGCGTCGTCAGGGGTGCACAGGAGCTACGCGTCAAGGAAACGGATCGCATCGAAACGGTGACAAATTCGCTCCGCGCCCTTGGCGTGCGCATCTCGGCGAGCGACGATGGCTTCCGGATTCGTGGTGTTCCCACCCGCCCCCGAGGGGGAGGCATGGCCTCGAGCGGCGATCACAGGCTCGCGATGCTCGGAGCCGTCGCGGGCGTCGTTTCGAAGCAAGGAGTCGAGATCGAGGACGCGGAGGCCGTCGCTGTAAGCTTCCCCGGGTTTTTCGAGCTGCTCGAGTCGGTCACACAACGATGATCGTTGCCATTGACGGGCCCGCGGGAGCGGGCAAGAGCACGGTCGCCCAGCGGCTCGCTGAGCGCGTCGGCTACCGCTACCTCGATACCGGCGCGATGTACCGGGCGCTGACCTGGCTGGCGATGACGCGCGACATCCCGCTCGGCGAGGGCGCGAAGCTCGGCGCGTTGGCCGAGGAGAATCCGATCACCCTCGAGGAGGGACGCGTCTGGATCGACGACACGGACGTCACCGCCGCGATTCGGAAGTCCAGGATCGACCGCGTGGTCCCCGTCGTGGCGCGTCATCCCGAGGTGCGGGCGATCATGCGGACCCGCCAGCGCGAGCTTGCGGAGCTCGGTGACGCAGTGATCGAGGGACGCGACATCGGCACGGTCGTCTGCCCCGGCGCGGACGTGAAGGTCTACCTGAACGCCGAGCGCCAGACCCGCGCCGAGCGCCGGCTCGCCGAGCGCCCGGAGATCGGCGCCGACGCGCTCGCGACCGACCTCCGGATCCGCGACCAAAGCGACGCCGAGCGGATGATGCCCGCGCAGGACGCGGTTCAGATCGACACGACCGAGCTCGACGTCGAGGACGTCGTCAGCCGGATCGAGCAGCTCGTTCGAGAACGCCAACCCGCATGAGTGAGCAAAATGGCGCGCCCGCGGAGGACGCGCTGCTCGGGACCGTGGCGATCGTCGGCTTCCCGAACGTCGGCAAGTCGACGCTGGTCAACCGCCTGACGGAGTCGCGGGCTGCGGTCGTGCACGAGACGCCCGGCGTCACACGCGACCGCAAGGAGCTCGTCTGCGAGTGGAACGGCAAACGGTTCCTGCTGATCGACACCGGCGGCGTCGATATCGCCGGAACGGATCCGATCACACGCTCAATCGCCGAGCAGGCGAAGGCGGCCGTCGCCGAGGCCGACCTCGTCCTCTTTCTAACCGACGCGCGCGCCGGCATCACTCCCGGCGACGAGGAGCTCGCCCAGATCCTGCGGGCGGCGCACAAGCCGGTGGTGCTCGTCGCGAACAAGATCGACGACCCCGATCAAGACGCGCTGGCGTTCGAGTTCCACCGGCTCGGACTCGGCGACCCATTTCCGCTCTCGGCGGCTCACGGCCACGGCACCGGTGATCTGCTCGACTCGATCGTCGCGCGCTTGCCCGGCCGTGGTCGGCCGGCGATCACTGATGCTGCGATCCGCGTCGCGATCCTCGGCCGTCCGAACGTCGGGAAGTCGAGCCTGTTGAACGCGCTGCTCGGCGAGGAGCGCGTGATCGTCTCCGACCAGCCCGGCACGACGCGCGACGCCATCGACACGGTCTTCCGCCGCGGCGAGCGCGAGTTCGTCTTCATCGACACCGCCGGGCTTCGCCGCAAGCGCCGGCAGCGCCAGGGGATCGAGTACTACTCGGAGCTGCGCGCGCTCGCAGCCGCCGAGCGCGCGGACGTCGCGCTCGTGCTGGTCGACTCGAGCGAGGGTGTCGTCGACCAGGATCTGAGCGTCGCCGACGTGGCACGGAAGGCCCAATGCTCGACGATCGCCGTTCTGTCCAAATGGGATCTCTCCGAGGTCGAGATCGAGGACATCAGGGCAAGGCTCGGCGAGCGCCTGCGCCAACGGCCGCCGGTACTGACCGTGTCGGCGAAGACCGGGCGCGGGATCGCCCGCCTGCTCGACCGGATCGAGACGCAGTTCGACAAGCATTCGGCCCGGATCCCGACAGCCGAGCTGAACCGCTTCCTCGCCGAGCTGCGCGAGGCGCGCGAGTCCCCTGCGCGCAACGGCCGCCGGCTCAACCTGCTCTACGGCACGCAGGTGCATGCACGGCCGCCGCGCTTCCGTTTCTTCGTCAACGATCCGAGCCTCGTGACACGCGATTACGGCTACTGGGTCGAGAACCAGCTTCGCGACCGCTTCGAGCTGCAGGGCGTGCCGGTCGCGATCGACTTCGTGCGGCGCGGGTAGGCGATTCGGTGCTGGCACGAATAACCGGATTTAGCGGCCGCGCGGCGGAGCCACGCGGCCTCTTGAGCGGCATCGCAAGCGACGCCTTGGTCGTGCGCCGAAGTTGAGCGTCCACGTCCTGGGTCGGACGGGCCTGCCGGTCACGCGGCTCGGTCTTGGTCTCGCCGCGCTCGGCCGGCCGGGCTACATCAACGTCGGTCACGACGATGACCTCGGCCCGCAGAAGGACATCGCCACGCTCGAGCGGGAGGCCCGCGCCGTCCTCGACGCCGCTTACGAGGGCGGCATCCGCTACTACGACGCCGCCCGCTCGTACGGCAAGGCGGAGGAGTTCCTCGCTTCCTGGCTCGAACGCCGCGGGCTGTCGCCGCGAGCGGTGACCGTCGGCTCCAAGTGGGGCTATACGTACACGGCGGACTGGCGCGTCGACGCCGACGTGCACGAGGTCAAGGACCTTTCGCTCGCCACCCTGCGGCGCCAGATCGCCGAGAGCCGCGGGTTGCTCGGGGCTCATCTCCGGCTCTACCAGATCCACTCGGCGACGCTCGAGAGCGGGGTTTTCGACGATCGAGAGCTGCTCGACGAGCTCGCCGGCCTGCGCGAGAGCGGCCTGGCGATCGGGCTGACCGTCACGGGGCCGAACCAGCGCGAAACGATCGAGCGCGCTCTCGAGGTGGGTAGTTTCGACTCCGTGCAGGCGACCTGGAACCTGCTCGAGCGATCGGCGGGCCCCGCGCTCGAGGCCGCGCACGCGGCCGGCCTCGGCGTGATCGTCAAGGAGGCGCTCGCGAACGGGCGCCTGACGGCCCGCGGAGACGTGGGGACGCTGAAGGAGCTGGCCGACCGCGCCGACACGACCCCGGATGCTTTCGCGCTCGCCTTCGTGCTCGTCCAGCCGTGGGCGGACGTCGTTCTCAGCGGCGCCGCGACCGCCGAGCAGCTGCGCAGCAACCTGAAGGCGCTGGAGCTCGAGATCGACGCAGAGCTCGCGCCGGAGCTGGCCGAGGCCCCTGCCCGTTACTGGGAAGTCCGCGCCGCGCTCCCCTGGAACTAGGGTCTGTTCTGGACCAGGCTGGGTCTGACCCAAGCCGTGGCCCGCGCGGACCTGGCGCCGCTGTTGACGATTACTGCGGCGGGACTAGGCTCCGCCCCGAGCCTTCGAAGTCCGCCGCAGCTCGAAGCGGTTCTCGCTACGGCTGAGCAGACGGGCGATGTTGGCGCGGTGGAGGCGAACAGGGGAAGCGTCACCGCCGAGACCATCGAGGCGACGGAGGTGTAGCGGGTCGCGAGGAAGGCGCAGATCCAGACGGCTGCCGCGGCAAGCGTCGCCAACGGCACCAGCGCCAGCGCGACGCCGCCGGTCGTCGCGACGATCTTGCCGCCGCGGCTGAAGCCGATGAATACGGGCCGCCAGTGCCCGACCAGCGCGGCGATTCCGGCCAAAAGGCCGACGAACTCCCCGCCGAGCCAGAGCCCGAGCAACGCCGCCGCGGAGCCCTTGGCGATGTCGAGCAGCGCCACGCCGAGGCCGATCTTGAAACCAAGCGTGCGCCAGACGTTCGCCGCACCGGTGCTGCCGCTCCCGACCTTGCGGATGTTGACGCCCTTGAGAATCCGCGGTAACCAGTAGCCCCAGGGCATGCTGCCGAGGAGATAACCGGTCAGGATCAGGAGCGCGTCCTTCATTCAGAAAGCCCAGCCTCCGCGATTCTACGAAGTGGACTCCTCATGTGGCTTGTGGGCGGGGACGAGCCCCTGCTCGACCCACCAGTCGATCGTCCGGCGCAGCGTCTCCTCGATCGGCGTGTAACGCAAGCCGAGTTCGCGGACGGCCTTCGAGCCGTCGTACGCGTGACCGTGGGTGAGCGTCCGCGCCAGCTCCCGGCAGATGCGCGGCGGCTTGCGCCGAACCCACGCGACCGCCTCGACCGCCGTCGCCAGCGTCATCGCGAGCCGGGGCGGCAAGGCACGTACCGGCTGCTCGACGCCCGACAGACGGCCCAGCAACGCCAGCCCCTCGCGCACCGTCAGCGTCGCGCCGCTGAGGACGTAGCGCTCACCCGGCTTCCCGTCGTCCGCAGCCAGCAGATGACCGGTCGTGCAGTCAGCGATGTCGATCAGGCTCAGGGTCGAGTCGACCACCGCCTTGAGCCGTCCATTCAGGTAGTCGAGCAGCAGCTGAGTCGATCCCGTTGCCCGCCCCGGCCCCTGTACGGAGGCCGGATTGAGGCAGACCACCTCGACGCCGGTCTCGTCCGCCGCCGCGACCACAGCCTGCTCGGCCTCGAACTTCGAGCGCTCGTAGTCGGAGAGGAAACGGCCGCGGTGGGGGGACTCCTCGGAGCCCACCGTTCCCTTCCGCTCGCCCAGCGTCGCCGCCGAGGAGGTGTAGACGACCCGCTTGACCTCGGCCTGCGCGGCGGCACGGACGACGTTCTCCGACCCCCGCACGTTGACGTCGAACATGGGCGACGGATCGCGGACGCAGAAGGCGTTCGCGCCGGCCGCGTGATAGACGAGGTGGCAGCCACGCATCGCGGCCGCCAGTGCCCCGGGGTCGAGCACGTCGCCTCGCACCGCCTCGGCGCCCAGCTCGCCGAGCGTCCGGGCCGAGCCCTCCGACCGGGCCAGCGCCTTGACGCGCTCGCCCTCCCCGAGCAGCCGCTCGACGATCGCGCGGCCGAGAAACCCGGTGCCTCCGGTGACGAAGACAGGGGCGCTTGCGCTAATTGCGGCCCTCCGAGAGAGCCGAGGAGAACCGCGCGATGTACTCGGCCGCCGAGAGAACCGTGATCACGGCCGCAACCACCATCGCCCATTCGTCGAGGCGAAGGGGCCCGAGGTCGCCCACCCAGCGGACGATCGCCAGGAAGATGGCGACGAACTGGACGTTCGTCTTCAGCTTGCCCCAGATCGAGGGCGGGAAGACGGTGCCGTCGGCGGCAACCACCCCGCGCAGACCCAGGATCAGCAGTTCGCGCCCGACGATGATCGCCGCGACCCAGGGCGACGCGCGGTCGACGTCGACCAACGCGATCAGCGCGCCCGAGACGAGCAGCTTGTCCGCCGTCGTATCGAGAAAGGAGCCGAGCTTCGTCGTCACCGCCCAGCGCCGCGCCAGGTAGCCGTCGACGAAGTCGGTCGACGCCGCGACCCCGAACACGATCGCGGCGGCGGTGTAAGCGGAGTCGTGGTCCGGCCCGGCGAGGATCAGCGCCATCACCGCCGGAACGGCCAGGATGCGCGCAGACGTGAGGGCGGGGAGGAGTGATCGCGGCGCCGCCGTCCGGGCGATCACGAGGCTGGGCTCCGCGACCGGACTGCCGCCCCGTCTCCGACGAGCTTTCGGACCTCGGCCGCAGAGGAGAGCTCCAGGGCCTGCTCGGCCAGGTCACGGGCTGCCTCGGTGTCGAGCTCGCGGACCGCCTGCTTGACCGCTGGGATGGCCGGCGCATTCGCGCTCAACTCGGCGATGCCGAGGCCGACGAGCACGGGAACGGCGACCGGGTCGGAGGCGAGCTCACCGCAGACACCTGCCCACTTCCCGTGTCCGTTCGCCGCTTCGGCGACGAGCCGAATCAGCCTGAGGACGGACGGGTGCAGGCCGTCGGCCAGCCCCGCAACCGACGCGTTTCCGCGCTCGGCCGCCATCGTGTACTGGGTCAGGTCGTTCGTCCCGAGCGAGAAGAAGTCGATCTCAGGCGCGAACTGCTCCGCGCCGAGCGCCGCCGCCGGAACCTCGATCATCACTCCTACGTCGAGTTCCTCGGGTGTCGCTCCCCCTGCCCGTTCGAGCCCGGCGCGGACGTGCTCGAGCATCGCCTTCGCCTGCCTGTACTCCTCGAGCGTCGCCACCATCGGGAACATCACCTTCAGTGGGTGCTCGGCCGCGGCCCGCAGCACGGCCCGCAGCTGGGTCTCCAGGAGTTCCGGCTGTTCGAGGGCGAGCCTGATGCCCCGGACGCCGAGGAAAGGGTTCGCCTCGGGCGGTTGCGGCAGGTACGGGAGCGGCTTGTCCGCGCCGATGTCGAGCGTGCGGAGGATCAGCGGTCTCCCTTCCAGTCCCTCGGCGATGCTCCGGTACGCCGCGTACTGCTCGTCCTCGCTTGGCATCGAGTCCCGCTCCAGGAACAGGAACTCGGTGCGGAGGAGGCCGACGCCCTCGGCGCCGTTCTCGATCGCGGCCTCGACGTCGACGGGAGAGCCGATGTTTGCGACGACCTCGATCCGGCGCCCGTCGTGGGTCACCGCCGGCTCGGAGGCGGCGGCACGGGCGCTTCGGGCTGCCTGCTCGCGCTCGGCCGCGCGTCGCTTGTACTCGGCGGCTAGCTCCGCGTCCGGCTCGATGTGGAGGGTCCCTCCGTCGCCGTCGAGGAGCAGCTCGGTGCCCTCCGGGACGCGCAGCAGCGCCTCGCCGAGCCCGACCGCCGCCGGGATCCCGAGCGAGCGGGCGAGAATCGCACTGTGCGAGGTCGGGCTGCCGACCGAGGTCGCGAGACCGAGCGCGAGCCCGCGGTCGAGCGAGGCGGTGTCGGCGGGAGTCAGGTCGGACGCGACCACGATTCCGGGCGCGCTCAGGGTCGCCGAGGTCGCACCACCCGTCAGGGCGGCGACGACCTGCCGGGCGACGCCCGTCAGATCCTCGGCGCGGGCCTGCATGTATTCGTCGTCGAGGCCGCGATAGTCGGCTGCGACCGCCTCCGCCGCCTCATGCCACGCCTCGGCTGCGTTCTTGCCTTCCTCGAAGATCGCGTGCCGGGCCGGCCCGAGCAGCGCCTCGTCGCCGAGGAAGAGCAGATGGGCGTCGAAGATCGCCGCGCTGTAGTCGCCGGCGCGAGCCGCGACCGAGTCCCGCGTGGCGCGGATCTCGGTCCGAACCTGCTCGAGTGCCCGCCTCAGCGCCTCCCACTCGGCCTCGGGGTCGCCGGCCGAGCCCGTCGGAATCTCAGGATCCAGCGGGCGGAAATGGCGCGCGGGCCCGGAGGCGATTCCGGGCGCTCCGGCTAGGCCGGTGAGCGTCTGGCCCGCATCCGGCAACACGACTGGCGGAGCGGGGGGCGCCGCGGGAGCCGCCGCTGCGGCCTGCTCGTCGAAGTCGCGCTTGGCCAGGGCAGCTAGGGCGTCGAGTGCCGCCGCCGCCTGCGGCCCGTGCGCGGAAACCAGGATCTCGTGTCCCTGGCGGATGCCGAGCGTGGCCAGCCCGTTGAGGCTGCGCCCGCTGGCGGGGCCGCGCCCGCTCGTGAGGTTCAGGACCTGGACATTCGCGTCGAAGCCCGCGGCGGTCTGGACGAAGCGCGCGGCCGGGCGAGCATGCAGGCCGAGCGGGTTTCGGATGTCGAGGCGGAGTGTCAGACCTTCCTCGAGCGGAGTGGACGTCCCAGCTGACGCGGGGGCCGCGGGCTCGCCGGCTCCGAGCTGCGCGGTCTTTCCCTGCAGCCCGCCGCGGGCCTCCTTCGCGACCTCCGCGAGCGGCTCGCGCAGCCGCGCGGCAACGGCTGCCGCCACTGCTCCCTCCACCAGCGGGGCCTCGCAGAGCAGCACCGACTCGCGCTGCTCGGGCGTCAGGAAGTCGAGCGCGGTCTCGGCGCTCAGGACGGCGCTGCCAAGATCCATCAGCACGAGCACGCCGTCGCCGGAATCGGCCCGGCCGATCGCCTCCATGACGCGGACCGCGTCGGTCCCGAGCGCCCCCTCCTCAGCCAGCCCGCCCGCGAGCTCGAGCTTGACCTCGGGCCCGGCCATCTCCGCCGCCAGCTCGCGCACGCCCTCGGCCAGCGTGGCGCTGTGCGAGACGATCACGATCCCGACCACGACGCCTACCCCGCGTCGAGCCCGTAGGCGCGGTGGAGGAGCTCGACCGGGTGGACCGCTTGGATATCCGCGCCGTGCTCGATCTGCCAGCGGCAGGTCTCGCTGTCGCAGGCGGCGAGGTCACCTTTCGACTCCCGGAGTTGGCCGAAGAGCCGTTCGCCCACCGTCATCGAGATCTCGTACTTCTCCTTCTTGAGCCCGTACGTGCCGGCGATGCCGCAGCAGTCGGCATCGAGCTCGATCGCCCGCAGGCCCGGAATCAAGGCGAAGAGATCGAGCGCAGGCTTGCCGATCCCGTGCCCCTGCTGCTGGCAGGGGGCGTGGTAGGGGACGGTCAGCTCCAGCGGTTTGAAGTCCGTGCGGAGCTCGCCGCGCTGGTGCAGTAGGAGCAGGAACTCACACAGGTCGTACATCGCCTCGCTGACGACCGCCACGTCGTCGTCCGCCACCTCGAGGATCTCGCGCGCCTCGCGTTTCAGCATCAGCCCGCAGCTGGTCGAGTTGGAGACGATTGCGCAGCCGTCACGCGCATAGGGCGCGAGGTTCGCGGCCAACCGGCGGACGTAGCCGCGCGCGGCCGGGAAGTTTCCGTTCGACTGGAGCGGCAGGCCGCAGCAGTCCTGGGGAGGCACGACGACGTGGAAGCCGTTGTGTTCGAGCACCTCGACCGTCATCCGGCCGACCGCCGGCTCGTAGTAGTTGGTGCCGCAGGCATGGAAGTAGACGATCGTCCGCTCGGCGGCGGGGCTGACGTGTTTTCGCGCCCAGCCCTGGAAAGTTCGTCCCGCGAAGCGTGGGAGCGCGGCGTCACGGTGAACGCCGAGCAGGCGCTCGCCAAGCCAACGCAACGGGCGGTTCCGCAGCGTCCAGTTCGCCAAGGGGGCAACCGGTGTCCCGAGCCGTCCGAGCACGCTCGGCCGGGCGATCAGCTGGTTACGGAGCGGGATACCCCGGTCCTCCCAGAGCTGCGCCCGCGCCTGCGAGTTGATCTCCGCGATCTTCACTCCCTGCGGACAGACCTGCGTGCAGATCCCGCAACCCGAGCAGTAGTCGAGCGAGACGTCAGGTGAGACGCCGGTACGGCGGAACCGCTCCGCCTGGGGCCCGACGTACTTCGGGCCGGGAAAGAGCGGCGTCGCCCGCGAGTACGGGCAGAACGACTCGCAGATCGTGCACTTGACGCAGTGGTCGAGGGAGTCGCGTACGAGCTCGCTCATGCGGCCTCGAGAATTGCGGAGGCCGCAGCGTATCCCGATCCGAGGCTGAGGCCGTTGCCCGAGCCCTCCCGCCACGGAACGGCACCCGCGAGAGTCGCCCCCGCCGCATAGAGGTTCTCGTAGACCGGCGCGCCCTCGAGGTTGACCGGGCGTCTGCTGGCGTCGACGGCAACGCCCGCGCGGGAGAGTGCGTGCTCGTCGAAGTAGTCGGTCGCGAAGCGCGGCTCGTTCTGTCCGGGCAGGCCCGCCAGGGGCAGGTCGAAGACGGGCTCGCGAACCTGACCGGAGAAATCCAGCTCGAGGCCGGCCGAGGGGAAGCCGCCGGTTGCGAGCACGAACGACCGTGCCCGGTAGGTCAGCGGTCGCCCTGCGTTGTGTGCGACCACGCCTTCGAGGCGGCCGTTGCTCATCTCGGCGCCGGCGGCCGTGCTCCCGATCACGAGCCGAGCGCCTTGGCGTCGCAGGGCCGAGGTCATTGTCTCCCAGACGCGGATGCCCGGAACCGAGGGCGGGAGGGTCGGCACCTCGAACACCTGGTGCCCGAGCCTGGCCTCGAGCTCGCGCCACACCTCCCGAGCGCCTCCGAGGCCGAGCACGGCCGGAAAGCCGACGAGCTCGCCCGGAACGAGGTTCCGCCCGAGCGCCGCCAGAACCGACTCGCGAAAATCGGCTCGCTCGAACCGCCGGGCGAAGCCCGCCGAGCTGACGTCGCGCGCCTCGCCGAGCGGCGGCGCCAGCTCGACCACTCGGGTGGTGACGGACGCGTCCCCCGGCACCGGAGCGCGGGCGACGTTCTCCGCGAGATAAGCGGGGAAGAAGTCCTTCAGTCCGCGAAGCCCGACGAAGACGAAGCGGCCGCCCCGTCGCAGGTCGCCCGCGGCCATGGTCTCCGGTAACAGTGCGGTCGGCTTCGCGACCCCGATCGCGGTCGGGACGAAGAAGTTCTCGTCGAGGCCGCCGCGGTAGCCGTGGTCGCCCAGGCGCGCCTTGAACCAGTCCAGACTGTCACCGAGCAGATCGATCGAGAGCTGCCGGTAGGGGTGCTCCGGGTTAGCCGCGGTGAACTCCGGCAGCGCCTGCGCGGGACTGCCGACCGGGCCGCCGGCGTAGCCGAGGACGTCGATCGTGGGAGGCGCGATATGAGTCGCGCCGACGCCTTTGGCGAGGACGGCCACCCGCTGTCCCGCCTCGGCCAGCCGTAGGGCCGCGGTCAGCCCGGCGAGTCCCGCACCGATCACGACCGTGTCGTAGCTGGCCGGCCCAACCAGCGGCTGCGGGCGAGTCGCCGTCATTGGGGCAGGTGCTCGACCGCGAGCAGTCCCTGGAAGATCCAGTCGTCGAGGCGGGCCTGCCGGAACTGGTCGCCGTGCAGGATCGGCTGGACGCCCTTCCAGCGCTCCTGGAGAAAGTCCAGCAGCGCGGTGTTCGCAGCCCGGTAGTCGAGGTGCTCGAACTCGTGGAGGACGCCGGTCGCCCGGTAGATGCAGAAACCGCCCTGGCAGGGCCCCATCGCGAGCCGGACCTTCCGGCGGACGTCGTCGAGACCGGTGGGGCGCCCGTGAGCGAGCGCCTCGGTCAGATGACTACGCGTGATCAACTCGCACTCGCAGATGATCTCCTCCGAGTTCGGTACCGGCTCCTGGGCACGAACGCGCGCTCCGAGCCAGTAGAAGCGCTCCTCCTCGGAGCCCGGCAGTGGTTCCTCGTGTGTTCGGCACTCACGAACGACGCCGAGCTTCTCGCAGGCGGCGTCGACCGCATGCTCGGCCATCAGCCGGAAGGTCGTCGTCTTGCCGCCCGTGATCGTGATGAAGCCCTCGACACCGTCGCGCTTCGCATGGTCGAGCACCGTGTGTGTGCGGCTGACCTCGCGCGTGTCGGCCACGTCTTCCGGCGTGTAGAGCGGGCGCGCGCCCGCCCAGACCCGGAGCGCGCGAGCCTCGCGGAAGCCGGGAACGAGCTTCTCGCCCTCGTCGAGCATCTCGTC
Source organism: Actinomycetota bacterium (assembly GCA_005883955.1). GTDB lineage: Bacteria > Actinomycetota > Thermoleophilia > Gaiellales > Gaiellaceae > 13-2-20CM-68-14. Next base: position 21,101 of record VAXH01000096.1, read on the forward strand.
GATTTCGCCCGGCGTCACCTCGAGCTCGTCCGGGTCGGCGACCCGGACGTCCGTCGTCCCGATCACCGAGACCGTCCGGATCGGGACGATGATGTCGCCGTCGCTCGGCGGCTTGCAGCGATTGACCACCGTGTTCACCAGCCGGTGGTTCATCGCGATCATGATCCCCTTGCCGGGCAGCACAGTCACCACGCACCCGGCGAGGCTCGCGATCTGCCCAGCCCAGGCGCCGGAGGCGTTGATGACGAGTTCGGCGCGGATCTCGAGCTCTTCTCCGGTCAGCTCGTTGTTGACCCGCGCCCCGACCACCTTGCCGTCGTGGACCTCCAGGCCGAGCAGGCGGTGGTAGGGGAGGATCCGCGCCGCATGCTCCGAGGCAGAGCGGGTGCAGGCCGAGACGAGCTTCCAGGGATCGAGGTTGGCGTCCGGGACGGCGAATGCACGCGTGATGCCCCGGTCGAGACGGGGCTCCCGGCGAAGCACCTCGGCAACCGGGACCTCGTCGACGGGAACGCCCGTTTCCCGGCACCCCCGCAGGAACTCGTCCCCGAAGGCTGGATCGTCCCACCGCGTCGAGACGAACAGCCCGCCGGTGTCCTCGATGCAGTCGGCTGCGATGCGGCGCAGGATCGCGTTCTCGACCACGCACTCGCGGGCCGCGACCGGGTCCTTGACGGCGTAGCGCCCGCCCGAGTGCAGGAGGCCATGGAAGCGGCCGGTCGTCCCGGTGGCCAGGTCGCCGCGCTCGACGAGGACGGTCGAGAAGCCGCGCATGGCCGCGTCGCGCACGACACCGGCCCCGGTGGAGCCGCCGCCGACGACGAGGACTTCCGTTTCGAGAGTAGGCACCGCTACAGGCCGCAGTATCGCAGCGGCCCCTGGACCTACCGAGCCGGAGACCCGGCGCCCGCTCCGGGACGCCGGGTCTTCGGGAGATCGTCTACGAGTCGAGCCAGTCGAAGGTCCGGGTGACGGCCTTCTTCCAGAGCGCGTACTCCTTGTCGCGCTCCTGCGGATCCATCTGGGGCTGCCATTCCTTGTCCTTGCCCCAGTTGGCGCGCAGGTCCTCGACCTCCGACCAGAAGCCGACCGCGAGGCCGGCTGCGTAGGCGGCGCCGAGCGAGGTGGTCTCGGCCACCGTCGGCCGGATCACAGGCACGTCGAGCACGTCGGCCTGGAACTGCATCAACACCTCGTTCTGGACCATGCCGCCGTCCACCTTCAACGAGGTGAGGTCGACGCCCGAGTCCGTGTTCATCGCCTCCACGACCTCTTTGGTTTGCCAGGCGGTCGCCTCGAGGGTCGCCCGGGCGATGTGGCCCTTGTTGACGTAGCGGGTGAGCCCGGCGATGACGCCGCGGGCATCGCTTTTCCAGTACGGCGCGAAGAGGCCCGAGAATGCCGGCACGAAATAGACGCCGCCGTTGTCGTCGACGGTCTTCGCCAGGGTCTCGACCTCCGGTGCGCTCGAGATCAGGCCCAGGTTGTCCCGGAGCCACTGCACGAGAGCGCCGGTGATCGCGATCGCCCCTTCGAGGCAGTACACGGCCGGCTGGTCGCCGATCTTGTACGCGAGCGTCGTCAAGAGGCCGCTCTTCGACTGCACGATCTCGTTGCCCGTGTTCAGGAGCAGGAAGTTCCCGGTCCCGTAGGTGTTCTTCGCCTCGCCGACCGAGAAGCAGGTCTGGCCGAAGAGCGCCGCCTGCTGGTCGCCGAGATCGCCCGCGACGGAGATGCCTTCGAGGTCGCCCTTGGCGTCGCCGTAGACCTCGCTCGAGGCCTTGATCTCCGGCAGCATCGCGCGCGGAACGCCGAGGATGCCGAGGATCTCGTCGTCCCAGTCGAGCGTCTCGAGGCTCATCATCATCGTGCGGCTGGCGTTGGTGACGTCGGTGACGTGAACGCCGCCGTTGGGGCCGCCGGTCAGCTGCCAGATCACCCAGCTGTCGATGTTGCCGAAGACGATGTCGCCGCTCTCGGCCTGCTCGCGGATCCCGTCGACGTTGTCGAGGATCCACTTGATCTTGGGGCCTGAGAAGTACGTCGCGATCGGCAGCCCGGTCTTCGCCCGGAAGCGGTCCTGACCGCCGTCCGCGATCAGCTCGTTGCAGATCGTGTCGGTGCGGGTGTCCTGCCAGACGATCGCGTTGTAGACGGGACGGCCCGTGGTCTTGTCCCAGACCACGGTCGTCTCACGCTGGTTGGTCACCCCGACCGCGGCGATGTCCGAAGCCTTGACCTTGTCGAGCCCCGCGCGGATGACCTCCTGCGTGCGCTGCCAGATCTCCATCGCATCGTGCTCGACCCAGCCCGGCTTCGGGTAGATCTGCTCGTGCTCCTTCTGGTCGACCGAGACAACCTGGCCGCCGTGGTCGAAGACCATGAAGCGGGTGCTGGTCGTACCCTGGTCAACTGCTGCTGCGTATTGAGCCATTCGTCCTCCTTGCTCCTTGCGCTCCGATGTCACCCCGTCTGCTCGGGCTCGCCCCAGGTTTCGGCCGCGGCCTCGAGAAGCAGGTGAGATGAGGTGGCCCCCGGATCCTGGTGCCCCGCGCTTCGCTCACCGAGGTAGCTCGCGCGACCCTTTCTCGCAACCAGCGGGACCGTGTCCCGCATGCCCTGCCCGGCGGCGTCGGCCGACTGTCTGAGGGCGTCCTCGAAGCTCGCACCGCCGGCGAGTGCGGCCTTGAGAGCGTCCCGACCTGGAATCAGGGCGTCGATCATCGTCTTGTCTCCGGGCTCGGCCTTGCCACGGGCCTGGACGCCCGCGATACCCGCCTCGAGCGCGGCGGCCCAGTCGTCCGGGCTCAGTTCGTCCTTGCCGGCCACCGCCATCCCCATCTGCAGGAACAACGTTCCATAGAGGGGGCCGCCAGCGCCCCCGACCGTCGACACGAGTGTCATGCCGACGGTCTTCAGGAGGGCACCGATGTCCTGCTCCTCGCCTGCGGCGTCGACCTTGACGAGCACGGCCGACATGCCTCGCTGCATGTTGATCCCGTGATCCCCGTCTCCGACCGCGGCATCGAGCTGCGTCAGCTGCTCCTTGTTCGCGTCGACCTCGGTCCCGAAAGCGCGGATCCAGCGCAGGACGTCGTCGTGGCCGAGGCTCATGCGCCTCGACGCCTGCTCGCTCTCGGCCACGTCGACCATCCTTTGCCTATGCCGCCCATCTGAGACCGGCGGTCTTGACCGGCGCGTCCCAGAGGCGGGTCAGCTCGTCATCCAGCTTCAGCAGCGTGATCGAGCACCCCGCCATCTCGAGCGACGTGATGTACGGCCCGATCAGGTTGCGGGTGATCGTGATCCCACGCCCGTCCAGGAGCTTCGTCAGGTCGTTGTAGATGACGTAGAGCTCGATCAGCGGCGTGCCGCCCATCCCGTTGACGAACGCGAGCACCTGGTCGCCCGACTCGAACGGCAGGTCTTCGACGATCGGGACGGCGAGCTTCTCGACGATCTCGGACGCAGGCGCAAGCTTCATCCGCTCGCGTCCGGGCTCGCCGTGAATGCCGATCCCGATCTCCATCTCGTCGTCGCCGAGCTCGAAGGTCGGCTTTCCGGCCGCCGGAACGATGCACGAGGTCAACGCCATGCCCATGCTGCGTCCGTTGGCGTTCACCTTTCGGCACAGATCCGCCACCTCGGCCAGCGGCCGCCCTTCTTCGGCGGCCGCACCGCAGATCTTCTCCGCCAGCACCGTGGTACCGACGCCGCGCCTCCCTGCGGTGTAGAGGCTGTCCTGCACGGCGACGTCGTCGTCGATCACGACGGCCTGGACCTCGATGCTCTCGCCGCCGGCGAGCTCGGCGGCCATCTCGAAGTTCATCACGTCGCCGGTGTAGTTCTTGACGATGTGAAGGACGCCGGCCCCGCCGTTGACGGCCTTGGTCGCATCGAGCATCTGATCGGGGGTCGGCGACGTGAACACCTCGCCGGGGCAGGCGGCGTCGAGCATTCCGGGCCCGACGAAGCCGCCGTGCATCGGCTCGTGCCCCGAGCCACCGCCCGAGACCAGCCCGACCTTGCCCTGCACCGGTGCGTCGGCGCGGACGATCACGTGCGGATTGAACTGGACGCGTACGAGGTCCGCGTGCGCGGCGGCGATGCCCTGCAGCTCCTCGGTGACGACATCCTCTGGCTTGTTGATCAGCTTCTTCACGTTGCCTCCGCTCCGGTTGGGTCTCTCCTACTCAGGGACGGCGGGTCTCTCCTCTACGGCTCTGCCCTTCACCTCGACCTGCGGCATCGGTGGCTCACCGCGCGCCATCAGCCCTTCGTGGATGAAGACGTCGTAGACGAGCGCCCCTATCAGCGCCCCGACAATTGGAGCGACGATTGGTAGCCACCAGTACCAGTTGACGTTGCCGTAGTTCCCCGGCAGCGCCACTCCGTGCCAGCCGGCGAACCAGGCGAACAGCCTCGGCCCGAAATCGCGGGCGGGGTTGATCGCGTAGCCCGAGTTTGCGCCGAAGGACATTCCGATCCCCGCCACGAGCAGACCGATGATGAACGGCCCGAGGTTCGATGTCGGCGCCAGGTTCCGGTCGTCGATGATCGCGAGCACGATTCCGACGAGCAGCGCCGTCCCGATCATCTCGTCGATGAACGGCCCAACCGGGTTGTGGAAGTAGCCGGACGGGAAGGTTGCGAAGATGCTGTATGACGCTATCGAGCTTGTTTGGCCGCGGACCGCGTGCGTCGCCCCCTCGTAGCTCTTGATCGCGTCCTTGTAGTTGAGGTAGACGAGCGCCGCGCCGGTAAAGGCGCCCGCGACCTGGGCGAAGATGTAGTGCGGGACCTTCGCCCACGGGAACCCGCGCTTGAAGGCCAGGGCGATCGTGACCGCCGGGTTGATGTGGGCGCCGCTGATTCCTCCCGCGACATAGATCCCGAGCACGACCGCTATGCACCATCCCCAGGTGATCAGCAGCCAGTCGCCAGAGGCGAGGAAGATCGTGTGGTTCGTCTCTGCGCGACCCGACTGATTCAGCGCCGCGACGGCCATGGCGACGACGCCGTCACCAAAGGCGATCAGCGTGAACGTGCCCAGGTACTCCGAAAGGAACTCCCCCCAGACCGTCTTCCGCCAGGCAGCACCCGCGCCCATGCGAACGTGCCAGACCCCCGTCATCCCTCTGGGTTCTGTTGCTGTTTCCGACACCTCCACCTCCCTCTCTCGAACTCCGGTTTCCAGAAGGTCCGCTTGAGAGGCGGGTGGATCGCCGTTCTCGCTTGGTTCACGTCTGCGGGGGACAGCGCCGGCTCTCCAGCGGCACGGTGCAGCGGTGTGACTAACGCACCGGGACGTGCCGTGTCAAGTGGGCAGAGTGTTGCCGCGAGGCAGATGTAGCTTGCCGCGGAGCTTCAGCTCGGCCAGACGTCGACGGCGTAGAGCCGCCGGAGCTCGCGCGCGAGGCCGTCCTCGCCGCCGATCAAGAACAGGTCGTAGGGGTAGGCGTACTGGGCTCGGAAGCCATTTTCGCGGGCGAGCACCCGCCCCCAAAGGGAGACGCGGCCGATCGCGATCGGACACCCCTGCCGCAGCGGCGGCAGCTCCTGGTACGGGCGGCCGTAGTGCTGCCGAACCCCGGTGTATCTGCGGAGCAAGTCCTCGGCGAGCTCTCGCGTCTTGAAGGCGTAGATGCCGCATTCATGTCCTTCGACCGGCGCCGCCGCGCCGTGCGTCGAGCACTGCGCTTCGAATCGGCTCCCTGCCGGCCAGCTGACGTGGTGCCAGGTGAAGGACTCGAGCCGGTAGATGTCGTCGTGGCGGCGCACGTGCCAGAGCCGCCAGGCGACAATCGGCTCGACGAAGGTGCTCGAGCTCACGCCGGCACAGGCTCCTGCACGGGCTCTTCCGCCGGAGCCGGCGACGGAACCGGTTCTTCGAGCGGTGCGATCTCGATCTCGTGCTCGGTTTCTGGTGCGCCTATGTCCATCAGTGCCTCCTGGTTCTCGTTGCAGCCGCCAAACCGTTGTCTTTCATCGGAATTTCGAGGCAAAAGCTACAGAGTGAGCCGGACGGCTCTGGGCCCGCGATCCGACATCAGGACTCAGGAAAACGCCCGTGCTGACCGACGTTGCGTGTATGAGATTCGGTCTCGAGCGCGAGGGAAAGGACCCCACACAAAAGCATGAGTAGGCGAATGCGACACGTCGCGGCGGCCCTGGCACTAGTCGTTGCCTGCCTTGCCACGGCCTGCGGCGGCACAACGGGGAACGGCGCCGGCGGAATCGGCGAGTCCGGCGCGTCGCTGGTCAGCTCCGAGGCGTTCGTCTACGCGTCCGCAGACGGCGACCTGGGCTCGAGCCGGTGGCAGCAGGTCGACACGCTGCTGAAGAAGTTTCCCGTGCGCGACCGGCTGCTGACCGAGGTGAAGCAGGGACTGGCCGAGCACCAGCTCGACTACCGGCGCGACATCGAGCCCGCGCTCGGCTCGGAGATCGACGTCGCGGCGGTGGCCGGCACGTCGCTGCAGGACACCTCCTACGCGGTTTTCACGAAGCCCGACTCGATCGAGAAGGCCAAGGCGCTCGTGCAAAAGCTCGATGCCGGCTCGTCGTCGCCCTCGGCGACCCGCGTCGTTGACGGCTGGCTCGTCGTGGCCGACAGCCAGAACATGATCGACAGCGTGCTTCATGGTTCGGGGTCGTCGCTTGCCGACACCGACCGGTTCAAGGACGCGTTCGGTCAGCTGCCCGACGATGCTCTGCTCAAGCTTTACGCGAGCGGGCCGGGACTCTCCAAGCTCGTTGGCTCGCTCTCGGGCGTCGCCCAGACGGCTGCGGCCGGTGGATCGTCCTCGTACAAGCTCGACTGGGTTGCCGTCTCCGCCGTCGCCGCAGACGATGGAATCAAGCTCGAGGCCGACGCGAAGAGCGCAAACGGCGTCTCGCTGACCGGCTCGGCCTACGCCTCCCAGCTGATCTCCGGCGTGCCCGCCGATGCGCTTGTTTTTGCGACTTTCCATGGCCGGAGCGGCTTCGACCCGTTGAGCCGGCTCCGGCAAAACCCGGCCTTCAGCCAGGTCCTACCCCAGATCGAGCAGGCGCTCGGGATGCCGCTCGAGAACCTCGTCGCGCTGTTCGAGCACGAGACCGCACTCTACGTACGACGCGGCCCGGGCTTGCCGGAGTTCTCGCTCGTGCTCGAGGCTCCCGATACCCAGCAAACGCTGACGACGATCGACCGGCTGGCGGCCCGGGTCACGAAGCTCGCGCCCGCGCGGCTCGGCGAGGAAAACCAGGGTGGTCTCGCCGTCAAGACGCTCAACTTCGGGCGCGTGACCGTGCGCTGGGCGGGCTTCGACGGACGTGTGCTGCTGACGACCTCGCCCACAGGGATCGCCGACTACCGCTCGAGCGGCGACAAGCTCGCCGACGACTCCGCTTACAAGGACGCCCTCTCGGGCGCCGGAGCCCCGGACAAGACGAACGGGCTCCTCTACGTGAACGTCGCCGACGCGTTTCGGCTGATCGAGAACTACGCAGGCCTTGCGGGCGGCAGGATCCCGGCGGAGGTCGAACCCAGCCTGAAGCCGCTGAGCTCATTCGTCGCCTACGGCAGCTCGAGTGGAGATCTGTCGAAGTTCGCCGCGTTCCTCGAGATCAAGTGAGGCGCGTCTGGGCGGGCGCGGCCGCCGTGGCCGCCCTGGCGGCCGCGGGCTGCGGCAGCGGCGGAGGGGGCGGCGGGGGTTCGCTGCCGGAAGGCGCAAGCATCGCCCCCTCAAGTACGCCGGGGTTTGTCTCTTTCAACACGGATTTCTCCTCCGATCAATGGAGGAATTTTGCGCGGCTCGCGGCACGATTCCCGGCCGTCAAATCTTCGGTTGCGATCCTGAAGAACTTCAAGCCGTTTGCCGGCAAGGAGGTCGACCTCGTCTGGCTCGATTTGCGAGGTAGCGGAGGCGATTACGTCGTCCTGACCAAGCCAAATACGCGCGCAAAGCTCCGGGAATTCGTGCATTTACAGGGAGATCTTTTCGCGCAAGGCTCGGTTGGCGACCTCGCCGACGACAAGGACTTCAAGCAGGCGTTCGAACAGCTCGACTCGAACGCGTCGGTCCGCGCCTGGATCAGCGGGCAATTCGTCCAGGGGGCGCTGGACGACGCCCTGGCAAACGGTGGAGCTCCGCCGCGTCTCACGCACGACGTCGGCGTCCTGCACTCCATCTCCGCGGACGCAAAGGCCGAGAGCGACGGCGCCAGTATCGAGATCGACGGGCTGATTGAGCCAACTCCGGATCCGGCGACGTTCAGCCCCTCGCTTCCCAACGACATCCCGGACGGCGCACTGCTCTACGTCTCGACCAAGAGCCTGGACGCGCCGCTGAGGACGATTCTGCGGCTCGTCGGCGAGAGCGTGCCGAACTTCAACACGCGGCGCAGCCAGGTCGAGGGCGTACTCGGGCTCTCGCTCGAGAACGACATCTATCCGCTGCTCAAAGGCGAGAGCGCGATCGCCGTCTATCCAGGGACGGCCCAGATTCCGCGAGTCCTGTTCCTCCAGAAGGTCGACGACGAGCAGAAGGCCGCCTCACTGCTGCGCCGGTTGAGCGCGATTGCGCAGCTCAGCGGGAGCGTCAAGACCGAGACCGTCCAGGTCGGTGGAGAGAGCGTCCAGAAGCTCACCTTCACAGGGACACCCGTGACGATCTATGACGGTACGGCGAAAGGGAAGCTGTTCGTCACCAACGAGTCCAGCCTCGCCGAGCAAACGATCACGGGACCGACTGACAGCCTCGGTGACGACCCGCTCTTCCGCTCGACGCGCGATGCGGCCGGGATGCCGGGGAAGGTCGCGGCCTTCGCCTTCGGCGACTTGGAGAACGGGCTTCCGTACGTGCTCCGCCTTGCGCAGCAGGCGGGCAACGTCGTCCCGCCCGAGGCCTTCGCCAACACCAAGCCGTTGGACGGCGCCGTCGTCTACCTCGTCAAGGACGGCGACGCGTTGCGGATTTCCGGCTTCCAGACGATCAAGTAGCCTTCGCGCCCGTGCCGAACGAGTTTCTGTTCACCTCCGAGTCGGTCACGGAGGGCCATCCGGACAAGGTCGCCGACCAGGTCTCCGACACCGTCTTGGACGCCGTCCTCGCCGGCGATCCCGGCGGCCGTGTGGCCTGCGAGACGCTGATCACAACGGGGCTCGTGGTCGTCGCGGGCGAGATCTCCACCGAGATCTACGTCGACATCCCGGCGCTCGTGCGCAAGAAGATCGGCGAGATCGGCTACACGCACTCCGAGTGGGGGTTCGACGCCACGACCTGCGGCGTCGTGGTCGCGATCGACGAGCAGTCGCCGGACATTGCCCAGGGAGTCGACGCCTCCTACGAGATCCAGCACGACCCGGGCGACGACGACCCGCTCGACCGAGTCGGCGCTGGCGACCAGGGGATGATGTTCGGCTACGCCACCCGCGAGACGCCCGAGCTGATGCCACTGCCGATCATGCTCGCGCACAAGATCTGCAAGCGCCTGGCCGAGGTTCGCAAGGTCGGTGAGCTTCCCTACTTGCGGCCAGACGGGAAGGCGCAGGTGACGGTCCGCTACGAGATCGACGAGCACGGCCGCCAGCGGCCGGTCGAGATCGAACGCATTCTCGTCTCGACGCAGCACGCGGAGGGTTGCGACGCCGAGTCGCTGATCAAGCCCGACCTGATCGAGCGCGTGCTCCGCCCGATCCTGCCGACCGACCTCTACAGCGAGAAGCGGCTGGAGGAGCGCGATTTCGTCTACGTCAATCCGACGGGGAAGTTCGTCCTCGGCGGACCGATGGGCGACACCGGGCTCACCGGGCGCAAGATCATCGTCGACACCTACGGCGGCGCGGCGCGGCACGGTGGCGGCGCGTTCTCCGGGAAGGATCCGACCAAGGTCGACCGCTCGGCCGCCTACGCGGCTCGGTACGTCGCGAAGAACGTCGTCGCCGCCGGGCTCGCCGACCGGTGCGAGATCAACGTCGCCTACGCGATCGGAGTGGCGCATCCGGTCTCGATCGGTGTGCAGACGTTCGGCACCGAGGCCGACGGAATCACCGCCGAGCGGATCGGAGAGCTCGTTCGCGAGCACTTCGACCTGCGTCCGGCGGCGATTCTTCGCGACCTCGACCTGGGGCGGCCGGTCTACGCGAAGACCGCCGCGTACGGCCACTTCGGCCGCGACGACCACGACTTCACCTGGGAGCGCACCGACAAGGCGGACGCGCTCCGCGGGGCGGCCGGGGTCTCGGCCCGCGAGCCTGCTACGGCCTAAACGGCCGGCTTGACGAACAACCCGGCGGCGGCCTTCTCGCCGATCGCCTTCTCGGTGCCGTCGACCTTGACGGTGAACTGCCCGGCGGCCGGCTGGGCGGCTTGCAGCTCGAGCTTCGTTCCCGGTATCAGCCCCTCGTCGTAGAACCAGTGCAAAAGGTCGCCGTCGTGCTCGGCGAGTCGGACAATGGTCGCTCGCGCGGGCGGTTCCAGATCGGCTAGCGGCGACAGCTCCTGGTTCTCGGCCTGTTCGAAGTCTGGATCGACCGGCCAGCCGTGAGGGCAGCGTTCCGGGTTGCCGAGCTTCACCTCGATCCGCTCGACCATCTCGTCCGAGAACGTGTCGCCGAGCTCGTCGGCGTGGACGTGTGCCTCGGCCGCGGTGTAGCCCATGAAGTCGGTCAGGAGCCGCTCGATGATCCGGTGCTTGCGGACGACCCTTTCGGCGCGCGCGCGGCCGGTCTCCGTGAGGATCGCCTCCTTCTGTTGGCCGCGCTCGATCAGCCCCTCGCCCTCGAGCCGTTTCAGCATCTCGCCGGCGGAGGCGCGGGAGACGCCGAGCATCTCGGCGACTCGCGACGCAAGCGTGGGGGAGCCCGTCGATTGCGGCCTGTACTCACCGATCGGGAATGCCAGGAAGTAGATCGTCTCGAGGTACTCGTCGACTGAGTGGCCTTGCGCCATACAGTCGTCAACTGTACTGCGAGGCTTCTGTAAGGCGCTCGCTTGCGACGCCGACTTGGAGGACGTCCCGGCTTTGCCGGGGCGTCCGTCTAATCCCGGTTCGCAACGCTTGTCCCGGTGACTCTTCTTCGAACGTGTTCTGTGTAAGGTGACCCTTACAAGATGTCGACTGCACAGACCCTGCTGCTCGGCGCGATTGCCGGACTGACGATCTTTCTCGGCCTGCCGATGGGCCGGATGCACGGCGTCTCCCCGAAGCTGAAGGCGTTCTTCACGGCGACCGCGACCGGGATCCTGCTGTTCCTGTTCTGGGACGTGCTCAGCCAGGCGATCCACCCGCTCGACAGCGCGCTGACCGCGAAGACCTGGGGACGGTTCGCGGGCGTCTCGTCCATCGCATTCGCCGGCTTCGTCGTCGGCCTGATGAGCCTGGTCTCCTACGACAGCTGGATCAAGGCGCGGCAGCGGAAAGCGATGCTCGGCCCCGGCGCGGCGTCGGTCGCCGAGTTCGCGCAGAAGCCGGGGCTTTCGGCCGCGCAATGGCTGTCGGTCTTCATCGCCACCGGGATCGGCTTGCACAACTTCTCCGAAGGCCTCGCAATCGGCCAGTCGGCCGCCCAGGACCTGAGGAGCCTCGCGCTCGTGCTGGTGATCGGGTTCGGGCTGCACAATGCGACCGAGGGCTTCGGGATCGTCGGGCCGCTGAGCGGCGAGGCTGAGCTGCCGAGCTGGCGCTTCCTCGGCCTGATGGGCGTGATCGGCGGCGCTCCGACCTTTGTCGGCACCGTGATCGGCCGCTCCTGGGCGAGCGAGAACCTCTCGATCCTGTTCTTCGCGCTTGCCGCGGGCTCGATCCTCTACGTCGTGATGGAGCTGTTGAACGTCTGCAGGACGTTCGGCTCGAAGCAGCTGACCGCCTGGGGGATCGTGCTCGGGCTCACGCTCGGATTCGCTACGGACTTCGTTCTCGTCGCCGCCGGGGTCTGAGCTCGGCGCTGCTTCAGCAGCGAACTCCCCGCTCGTCGTCAATCGAAAGCCACAGCCCACCTGCGCGCGGATCCAAGTAACAGTCTGTTGCAAAGAAAGCCGCGTCCCGAAGCGTCGATTTCGCAAGCCGAAACGGCTGTGGCAGGCCGAACGTCGTTAGCAACAGACTGTTACTAACGCCTTGCCGCCGGTTCGCCTCGTCGCTGCGGCGGAGCCCGGGCGTCTCCCGCACGCGTCACTAGGCTCGAACCTGTGAGCCGGTACGCGACGGTCTACCCGCTCGTGACGACGCGCGCGCTCGCGCGGCCGTTCACCTACGAGGTGACGGACGGCGCCGCGAAGGGCGCAGTCGTCTCCGTGCCGCTCGGCCGCTCGCGGCGGCGAGGGGTCGTCGTCGAGCTCGTCGACGAGGCGCCGGCGGGGATCGATTCGGGTCCGATCCTCTCCGTGCTAGACGAACTGCCGCCGGTGCTCGTCGACCTTGCGTTGTGGGTGGCGGACTACTACGGCTCGACACCCGGGCGCGCGCTGGAGCTGATCGCGCCGGTCAAGCGGAAGCGGCGAAAAGAGCAGGCGCGGCCGGGGGACCGCCAGGCCCTCGTCGACGAATCCGAGGCGCCCCAGCTGACAGGCGAACAGCGGGCGGCGCTCGAGCGGATCACGGCCTCGCTCGACGCGGGCGGCGGCCACTTCCTGCTCTACGGAGAGACTGGCAGCGGCAAAACCGAGGTCTACCTCCAGGCGTGTGCAGCGGCGCTCGCGCGCGGCAGGACGGCAATCGTGCTCGTTCCGGAGATCGCGCTGACGCCTCAGACGCTGGGGCGGTTCCAGGCGCGCTTCGGCGACTCCGTCGCACTGCTCCACTCCGGGCTGAGCGACGCGGAGCGCCGCGACGAGCGCGAGCGCATCGCGCGCGGCGAGGCAAAGGTCGCCGTCGGCGCACGTTCGGCCGTCTTCGCGCCACTACGTGACGTCGGCGTCATCTGCGTGGACGAGGAGCACGATCCTTCTTACAAGCAGGAGTCCGACCCGCGCTATGACGCCAGGACCGTGGCGGCCAAGCGCGCGGCTCTCGAAGACGCCGTTGCGATCTACGGCAGCGCGACGCCAAGGCCCGAGAGCTGGGACAAGCTCGAGCGCCTCGAGCTGGGCGGACGCCTGGGCGGCGCGCTGCCGGGGGTCCGCGTCGTCGACCTGCGCCGGGAGGCCGGTTACCCGCTCTCGGCGCCGCTACTGAAGGAGCTGGGGGCGATCGAGGAGCAGGGCGGGAAGGCGATTCTGCTTCTGAACCGGCGCGGAGTCGCGCCGGCGCTGCACTGCCGGGCCTGCGGGACGACGCTCCGCTGCCCGCTCTGCGACGTGGCACTCGTGCTCCATCGTGACGGGAACCTGCGTTGCCACCACTGCGGGCACGAGGAGACCGCGCCGGAGGCGTGTCCCGCCTGCGGGTCGGTCGAGCTGGCCCGGATCGGGGCCGGCACGCAACGGCTCGAGCGGGAGCTCGCGATCCAGCTCCCGAAGCTCGTCCCGATCCGCCTCGACGCCGACAGCGCGCAGGATCCCGAGGCGCTCGCGGCGGCGCTCCGCCGCTTCGGCGAGACCGATCGCGCCGTCCTGCTCGGGACGCAGATGGTCGCGAAGGGACACCACTTCAGCGGCGTCTCGCTCGCGGCCGTGATCAACGCAGATACCGCGCTCGGCGTCCCCGACTTTCGCGCGGACGAGCGGACGTTCCAGCTGCTGACCCAGCTCGCCGGGCGCAGCGGTCGCGATGCGCCGGGGCGGGTGCTGATCCAGACCTTCCAGCCGGATTCCCGGCCCGTCGAGCTGGCTGCGCGGCACGACGTGCCACGGTTTCTGACCGGCGAGCTCGAACGCAGGCGCGAGCTCGGATATCCGCCCTTCCGCCATCTCGTCCGCGTTCTCGCGAGTGGACCCGAGCCGGGGTCTGTGACCCGGGCGCTCGAGGAGGTGCGCGACGGGATGCGGGGCACCGAGATCCTCGGCCCGGCGCCGCTCTTCCGCCTTCGCGGCCGCCATCGCGCCCAGCTCGTCGCCAAGACGGACGAGCCGCGTCGGGTCGCCGCCCGGGCCGGGCAGCTGCTGGCTGCCGCGGCGCCGGCGATGCGGAAGGCCGGGCTGACTGCCGTCGTCGACGTCGACCCTCAAAGTTTGTAGAAGCCCTCGCAGAGGCGTGCTCGCTTCCCGCTCGGGACTAGACGGATGTCCGGGCTAAGCCCGGACATCCTTTGGTGCGGCGTCGCAAGCGAGCGCCTCAGAACCTCTAGGTCAGTCCCTAAACTGGCGGGCGTGTCCGAGCAAGACGTCGAACAGCAGGGCGAGGTTCTCGAGGAGAGGCTCGACCCCGAGCGCGAGGCGCGCCGGCGGCTCGCGCTCGCGCAGATCCGGCAGTACCCGGACCCTGTGCTGCGGATGCGAGCGAACGAGATCGAGAGCTTCGACGACGACCTGCGTCGGCTGG
>VAXH01000097.1 GCA_005883955.1 Actinomycetota bacterium
GAGCCGTTCGGCGAAGGGCCTGCAAAACCATTGCTGGAAGGACTCGGACGACGCGATCCAGTTCGCGGACGGCCGCCCCGCACAGCCGCCGATCGCGACCTGCGAGATCCAGGGGTACACCTACGATGCGCGCCTGCGCGCCGCTCGGCTGGCACGCGAGGTCTGGGGAGACCACGAGCTCGCTGCCGAGCTGGAGCGGAAGGCGGAGAAGCTCCGCGAGCGCTTTAACCGCGAGTTCTGGGACGACGAGCTGGGCTACTACGTGCTCGCGCTCGACCGCGAGAAGCGCCGGGTCGATTCGATCACCTCCAATCCGGGCCATCTGCTCTGGAGCGGCATCGTTCCCCGGAACCGCGCCCGCGCCGTCGCCGACCGCCTGCTCCGCGACGACCTCTTCAGCGGCTGGGGGATCCGCTGCCTCTCGAGCGAGATGCGCGGCTACAACCCGCTCGAGTACCACGCCGGCACGGTCTGGCCGCACGACTCGGCGATTTGCGCCGAGGGGATGAGGCGCTACGGCCTGCGCGAGCACGCCGGGCGCGTCTGCGCAGCGATCATCGACGCGGCTGTCGCCTTCGAGCACCGGCTGCCGGAGGTGTTCGCCGGCTTCATGCGTGACGAGACGAATATCCCGGTGCCCTACCCGGATGCGCTCGCACCCCAGGCCTGGTCGGCAGGCGCGCCCCTGCTCGCCCTGCGGACCCTGCTCGGACTCGACATCGTCGACGGCAAGCTGAGCTCCCGCCCGCACGTGCCCAAGCAACTCGGCCGGATCCGCCTCGAGCACATTCCGGTCCGTGGTCGCCGCGCCAACGCAGGTTGAGCCCGCCGCCGATGACTCCAGGGTCGGCGGCGGGCTCGGACGGTCGGCTCCTTACGGCCGACGTATCTAGTGACTACTGACCCATCCGGACGCCCGGCTCGGCCCACTCGAGCTCGATCGGGCGCGTGACGCGTCCGCCAGGCTTGTTCGCCTCTCGCGAGAGCTTGCCCAGCGGCAGGACGACCCGGCCGCCGGCGGCCGCGAGCATCATCGCGGTCGCGACGTACCACGCGAAGCCGGCCGAGAAGACGAACACCCAGCCGGCTACCTCGGTCCAGCCGTGCGACCCGTAGATGAACGCCCCGGCCAGGATCCCGGAGCCTGCGGCGAGCGTCGAGAGGACGGCGAAGAGCCCGATGCTCTCCGCGAGCGACGCCAACGCGCCAGAGGCGGTGACGCCCGCGAGCGCGAAGAACCAGAATCCCAGCTCGGGGTTGTGGTACCAGGGCTTCGGCGCCGCCAGCGCGCCCGCGGCGACGAGAATGTTCAGGATCCCGTAGGCGAGCCAGAAGGCGCCCCACGTCCCATGCATCGCCGTCGCAATCGCATCACGGGCCCGGTAGGACCACATGCCGGCGAGGAACTGCGCCAGGCCGCCGAACATCGCGGCGAACGGAGCGAGTGCGAGACCCGACTGCGGCGTGCCCCACCAACCCGCGAGATTCGACGCGACGATGAAGGTCGCTCCGGCAAAACCGAAGAGGCCGAGAATCGACGGCGCGGCGATCGGCTGCAGAAAGATGCGGGTCGCGACGCCGTCGGTCGAGAGCTCTCGCGAGCCGTCTCGAGCGACGTCGAGTTCGGTCTGTCTGCGGCTCGAATCGATCGTGCTCATCATGCCTCCTTTAATCGTAGTACGATCTAGTTATATCGCCTTGCGTTCTGTTTAAACACGTGTCTTTCGGCCTAGAACAGCCCTTGTGAGACCGGGTGAGCTGATTGGGCGCTGGCCTCTCTTGCGGCAGGTCAGAGAGGGCGACGCGTTTGGTCTCGGCAGGGCGGTGCAGTCGACGCGCACGCAGGAATTGCGTCCCCGCACCGACGCCGCGCAGCACGTCGTCCAGTCGATCTGCCCCTATTGCGCGGTCGGCTGCGGGCAGCTCGTCTACGTCCGCGACGGCAAGGTCGACCAGATCGAAGGGGACCCCGACAGCCCGATCTCGCGCGGGCGGCTTTGCCCGAAGGGCGCGGCCTCGAAGAATCTCGTCACCAGCCCCTCGCGCGAATACAAGGTCAAGTACCGCCCTCCGAACGGGACCGAATGGGAGGAGCTGGAGCTCGGGCAGGCGATGGAGATGATCGCCGATCGGGTGATCGAGACGCGGAAGGCGACCTGGCAGAAGCAGGGCGACTCGGGCGCCCCGACCGAGCGGACGATGGGCATCGCCATGCTCGGTGGAGCGACCCTCGACAACGAGGAGAACTACCTGATCAAGAAGCTCGCCATGGGTCTCGGCGTCGTCCAAGTCGAGAACCAGGCGCGCATATGACACAGCTCCACGGTCCCCAGTCTGGGGACCTCGTTCGGCCGAGGCGGCGCCACCACGTTCCAGCAGGACCTCGCGAACTCGGACGCGATCCTGATCATGGGCTCGAACATGGCCGAGAACCACCCCGTCGGCTTCCAGTGGGTGATGGAGGCGCGACTGAAGGGTGCAACGGTGATGCACGTCGACCCGCGCTTCACACGTACGAGCGCAATGGCGAACCTGCACGTGCCGATCCGCGCCGGCTCCGACATCGCCTTCCTGGGCGGAATCGTCAACTACATCCTCGAGAACGAGCGCTGGCTCGACGAGTACGTCAAGCACTTCACGAACGCGCCGGTACTCATCGACGAGCGTTTTCAGGACACCGAGGATCTGGACGGCTTCTTCTCGGGCTTCGATCCCGACAAGCGGATCTACGACACCTCGACCTGGCACTACGCGGGCATGCCGGTCCAGGAGACCGCTGGTGAGCGCTCCAAGGGCGGGACGAAGGGCGAGCAATCCGGGCACGGCGCGCAGGCCGGCCACCTCGCCCACGGAGAGCCGCCCGAGGAGGACGAGACGCTGCAGCATCCGCGCTGCGTCTTCCAGCTGCTGAAGAAGCACTATCGCCGCTACACGCCGGAAGTGGTCTCGCAGATCTGCGGCTGCACGAAGGAGCAGTTCCTCGAGGTCGCGGAGGCACTCTGCGAGAACTCAGGCCGGGAGCGGACGAGCGCGATCGTCTACTCGGTCGGCTGGACCCAGCACACGGTCGGGGTCCAGTACATCCGCACCGCAGCGATCATCCAACTGCTGCTCGGGAACATCGGCCGTCCGGGCGGCGGGATCATGGCGCTTCGCGGCCATGCCTCGATCCAGGGCTCGACCGACCTCGCGACGCTCTACAACGTCCTGCCCGGCTACCTGCCGATGCCGCACGCGGAAAAGGACACAGACCTTGCCGCCTACCTCGACAACCACGCCGGAACGACGGGGTGGTGGGGCCACTTCGACGCCTACTTCATCAGCCAGTTGAAGTCGTTCTGGGGCGAGCACGCAACCAAGGAAAACGATTTCTGCTTCGACTACCTGCCGAAGATCGACGGCGACCACTCCACCTACCAGTCGGCGATGGACATGATCGACGGCAAGGTCAGGGGCTTCTTCCTCTTCGGCGAGAACCCGGCCGTCGGCTCGGCCAACTCGCGCCTGCAGCGCTTCGCGCTCGCCAGCCTCGACTGGCTCGTCGTCCGCGATTTCGTCGAGATCGAGAGCGCGTCGTTCTGGAAGGACGCGCCGGAGCTCGAGACGGGCGAGCTGAAGACGGAGGAGATCGGGACAGAGGTTTTCTTCCTGCCCGCGGCCTCCCACGTCGAGAAGGACGGCGCCTTCACGAACACACAGCGACTGGTGCAGTGGCACTTCAAGGCGGTCGAGCCCGAAGGCGACTGCCGCTCGGACCTCTGGTTCGTCTACCACCTCGGTCGCAAGATCCGCGAGAAGCTCGCCGAGTCCGACAACCCGCGCGACAGGCCGATCCTCGACCTGACCTGGCAGTACGCGACCAGCGGGCCGCTCGAGGAACCGAGCGCCGACCAGGTGCTGCGAGAGATCAACGGCGTCGGCCCCGACGGGAGTGCGCTCGGAACCTACGCGGACCTGAAGCCTGACGGCTCGACCTCATCCGGCTGCTGGATCTACTGCGGCATCTACGGGGACGAGGAGAACAAGGCGGCGCGCAAGCACCCTGGCCAGGAGCAGAGCTGGGTCGCTCCCGAGTGGGCCTGGTCGTGGCCGCTGAACCGGCGGATCCTCTACAACCGCGCGTCGGCCGACTCGAACGGGAAGCCGTGGTCGGAGCGCAAGAAGTACGTCTGGTGGGACGGACGTAAGCAGAAGTGGGTGGGCGAGGACGTGCCCGACTTCCAGGAGGACAAGCCGCCGACCTTCGTCCCGCCCGACGATGCCGAGGCAGAGGACGCGATCGCGGGCGACCACCCGTTCATCCTCCAGGCGGACGGACGCGGCTGGATCTTCGCGGCCGCAGGGCTGATGGACGGCCCGCTCCCGACCCACTATGAGCCGCACGAGTCGCCCTTCGAGAACCCGCTCTACTCGCAGCGGGCCAACCCAACGCGCCAGCTCTCCCCCAGGAAGGAAAACCCGTACAACCCCGCCGCGAGCAACGCCTACCCCTACGTTTTCTCCACCTACCGGCTGACCGAGCACCACACGGCCGGCGGCATGAGCCGGACGGTTCCCTACCTAGCCGAGCTGCAGCCTGAATTCTTCTGCGAGGTCTCGCCCGGCCTCGCTGAGGAGCGGGGTCTCGAGCATGGCGGTTGGGCGACGATCATCACCTCGCGAACCGCGATCGAGGCCCGGGTGCTCGTCACGGAACGGATGAAGCCGATCGTGGTCGACGGCCGAGCCATCCACCAGGTCGGGGTGCCGTACCACTGGGGTACACGCGGCCTTACGAAGGGCGACTCAGGCAACGACCTCTTCCCGGTCGCCCTCGATCCGAATGTCCACATCCAGGAGGTCAAGGCGGCCTCGTGCGACATCCGCCCGGGCCGACGGCCGCGCGGCAAAGCCCTGCGCGAGCTGGTCGAGTCCTATCCCTCGACGCTGGAGGCTTCGGCGTGAGGCACTCCCTGTTCATCGGCGCAATGAAGGCAGCGGCATGAAACCGGGCGACGGCGTCGAGACCTACGGCCGCGAGGCGCAGCCGCGGGTCGGCTTCTTCACCGACACGTCGGTCTGCATCGGCTGCAAGGCGTGCGAGGTTGCCTGCAAGGAGTGGAACCTCGTCCCCGACGACGGGCTCGTCTGGACCGGCAATTCGTACGACAACTCCGGCGAGCTGAGCGCGAACACCTGGCGGCACGTCGCCTTCATCGAGCAGGAAGCCCCCGATCCGCTCAAGCGTGGGAAGCACGACTTCCGCTGGCTGATGGAGTCCGACGTCTGCAAGCACTGCACGCATGCCGGCTGCCTCGACGTCTGCCCGACCGGGGCGATCTTCCGCACCGAGTTCGGCACGGTCGTGATCCAGGACGATGTCTGCAACGGCTGCGGCTACTGCGTCACCGCTTGTCCCTTCGGCGTGATCACGAAGCGCGAGCTCGGCGGCGACGGCGGCATGCACAAGTGCACGCTCTGTTACGACCGGCTCCAGGACGGGATGGAGCCGGCCTGCGCGAAGGCCTGCCCCACGGACTCGATCCAGTTCGGGCCGCTGGACGAGCTGGTCGAGCGGGCACGCGAGCGCTGCGGCGACCTCGTCGAAGCAGGTGTCTCCGAGGCGCGCCTGTACCTCGCGGACGAGAACGACGGAATCGGCGGCGCCGGCGCCTTCTTCCTGCTGCTGGACGAGCCCGAGGTCTACGGGCTGCCGCCGCAGCCGATCGTGCCGACGAAGAACCTGGGCACGATCTGGGGCGCGGCCGCGGTGGCCGCCGGAGCCCTGGCGGCCGGCGTTGCGGCCGCGTTCCTGGGAAGCGGCAAATGAGCGCAACCTCGCCGACAGACGCGCTCTCGTATTACGGCCGGCCGATCATCAAAGAGCCCGTCTGGGAGTCCGACATCCCGCTCTACTTCTTCACCGGCGGGCTCGCCGGCGCGTCGGACTTGCTCGCCCTCGGCGCTCAACTCTCCGGCAATTCGCGGCTCCGAACCTCCGCGCTCGCGTCCGCGACCTTCGGCGTTGCTATCAGCCCCTACCTCCTGATCAAGGATCTTGGGCGGCCGCTGCGGTTCCTGAACATGCTGCGCGTCTTCAAGGTCACCTCGCCTCTGAGCGTGGGGACCTGGATCTTCTCAGCAGAAAGCACCGCGACGGGAATCGCCGCTGCCTGCAGGTTGTTCGGCGTCCTGCCTCGCGTCCGAGCGACGGCGCAAGTCCTGGCAGGGCTGATCGGTCCTGCGCAGGCGACCTACACGGGCGCTTTGGTCGCGCAATCCGTCGTGCCGGCCTGGCACGAGGCCCGGCGCGAGCTACCCGTCGTTTTCGCCGCCAGCGCAGCTGCCAGCGCGGGCGGAGCGGCTGCGATCCTGACGCCCGCAGAGCAGGCGGGCCCGGCGCGCCGCCTCGGCGTCATCGGCGGCGTCGCCGAGGTCGCGGCTTCGAAGCTGATGGAGAAGCGGCTCGGTCAGCTCGTCGGCTCCGTCTACCACGAGGGCGAGGCAGCCAAGTACTCACGGCTCGCAAGGGCGAGCACGCTCGCCGGCACGGGACTGATGGCGCTCGCCGGCAGGCGCCGCGCGGGCGCGGTCGCAGCCGGCGCGCTGCTCCTGACCGGCTCGCTTTGCAACCGTTTCGCCGTCTACCACGCCGGCAAGCAGTCGGCGCGCGACCCGCACCACACCTCGATCCTCCAGAAGGAGCGCGGCGGCCGCGCCGTCACTCAGCCGAGCAACCGGGCCGGCAACGGCTCCTCCCCGGCCGCGTCCACGCGATAGGCGCGGGCACCCTCGCGCACGCTCACCACCTCGGCCAAGTCGGTCCCAACGTAATGGAGGCCGACGCCGTCGTCGGCCGCAACGCCCGCCGGAAACCCGTCGGCAACGAGCTTTGTATAGACCGGCCGCCGGAGTTCCTCGCCGTCGTAATGCGGGCAGGCGCTGCCGGCGAGGAAGCCGAGGCCGTCGCGCATCCCTTCGAGCTGTGGGCCGAACGAGTCGGTGATTCCGGCCTCGAACCAGCAGATCATCCCGGCGCTCCAGCCGGTCAAGACGATTCCAGCCTCCCAGGCCTCACGCAGGATCTGGTCGAACCCATGCACGCGCCAGATGGCGAGCATGTTCGCGGTGTTGCCGCCGGAAACGAAGATGACGTCCTGGTCAAGTGCGAAGCCACGCAGATCCCTTGGCGGCCAGGGGAAAAACGGCAAGAAGGAGGGCCGGGCATTCTCTGGCAGAAGGCCATAGACGCTGAGCACGAGGTCGGCATCGTCACGAACCGCGGTGGGAACGACGCAGACTCTTGGTTCCGGTTTTCGTGCAAGCCCGACCGCGTAGGCCAACAGGCGCCGCGTCTCTGCCTCGGTCGAGCCGCCGCCCAGGCCGATGATGTTCCGCTCAGCCATGGGAAACCCGGATTTTAGGGCCGGCTCGGAAGGAGCACCGCAGCGACGCACGAAGGACTTTTCCCGCGTTGGGTTGCGGTTTGCCCGACTACGAGCCAACCTCTGATCAGCAACGTCTGAGCCGTCCTGACCGCCAGAGCCGAGACCGCCGCCAAAACGGTCCTCATTTGTGAGGACGATTCGAACCTGCGCACACTCGTGCGGCTAGCGCTCGGCGAGGAGGGCTATCGCTTCTTCGAAGCCCCGGATGGCCCAAGCGGCCTCGCGCTTGCGTGGCGCACGCATCCGGACTTGATCGTGCTCGATCTGATGCTGCCGGGCCAGAGCGGCCTCGACGTGCTCCGCGAGCTACGGAGGGCGCGCGAGTTCGCCGGGACGCCCGTGATCGTGATCAGCGCCTGGTCACACTCTGACGAAGAGGCAATCGACGCCGGCGCAGACCGCTTCGTGGCCAAGCCGTTCGACCCCGACGAGCTCCGCGACGCCGCGCTCGCGGTGCTCGAGGACGACCGTGTTCCCGAGTGACCGCCGCCCGAGGTCGCTCTCCGCACGCTTCGTAGCCGGAAGCGCGCTGCTGGCGCTGCTCGTCGCGGCCGCCTTCGGCGTTCTCGTCTTCGCCGTCACGACTCTCGACGATGCGACGAAGCGCGAGAGGCACGCGAAGGCCGTCAGCGCCGACACCCTCCAGCTCGAGAGGCTCGTGCTCGACCTCGACACGGGTCTCCGCGGTTTCGTCCTGACGGGCAAGGAGGATTTGCTCGCGCCGTGGACCAGCGCCCGGGCCGCGCTGCCAAAAAGCCTGCGCGCGTTCCAGCAGCTCGCGTCCACGACGCCGGATGAGCGTCGTCGCGCCATAACCCTCGTCACGTCGATTAATCAGTACGTCGCCGACTATGCGGTGCCTGTGGTCGATATCGCACGGGCGAGCCCCGCCGCGACGCGACAGGCGATTGTCACTCAGGAAGGAGCACGCCAGCTCGCAGCCATCCGGAGCCGCTTCGCCGACTTTCTCTCGACCGAGAGCGCTCTCGCGGCCGCCCGGACTTCGGCCGCGCAGCGCCGATCCGACGAGGCGATCGCAGCTGCCGTCGTCGGCCTGATCGCTTCGGCCCTGCTGATCACGGGCTTCGGCCTCTATCTCGCGCGCTCGATCGCCCGGCCCGCGCGGGAGGTCGCGGAAGGCGCCGCAAAACTCGCCGGAGGCGACCTCACGACGCGCTTGGAGCCTCAGGGCGTCGGCGAGATCGAGGAGCTGACGCACGCGTTCAACCGGATGGCCGAGCGGCTCGAAGCGAGCCGCCGAGAGCTGGAGGAGCAGAACGAACGGCTGCGGGAGAGCGAGCGCTCGAAGACGGAGCTCGTCAGCGTCGTCGCGCACGAGCTGAGGACACCGCTTGCGAGCGTGCTGGGCTTCACATCGGTCCTCCTCCAGCGGGAGGTGACCGAGGAGCAGCGGCGCGAGTACCTCGGGATCGTCGAGGCTCAGGCCCGCCGGCTGGGCGCGCTCGTCAACGACTTCCTCGACGTCCAGCACCTCGAGGAGGGCAAGCTGTCGATTGCGAAAGAGCTCGTCGACGTCGGCTCCGTTATTCGGGAGCAGACCGAGCTCTTCGCGGGCCAGAGCCCGAAGCACCTGCTCGACGTCTCGCTTCCGCCCACGCCGCTGCCAGTCCGCGGGGACTCGAACCGCCTTGCGCAGGTGGTCGCGAACCTGCTCTCGAATGCGATCAAGTACTCGCCCCAGGGAGGAACCGTCCGAGTAGCCGGCAGGCGAAATGATGGCGCAGTGCGCGTGACTATTCAGGACGAAGGCGTTGGGATCCCCGCGGAGCTCCAGCCCCAGATCTTCGGTAAGTTCGTCCGCGGCCAAGCAACCGCGGAAGGGATCGAGGGAAGTGGTCTCGGTCTGGCGATTTCCCGCTCGCTCGTCGAGGCGCACGGTGGCAGGATCGACTTCGAAAGCAAGAAAGGCAGAGGCTCGACCTTCTGGTTCGAGATCCCGACCGCCTCACCCGAATGACTGGAAGAGGAAAGGAAGGAGACATCATGCCCAGTACCTCAAGGTTGCTCGCCGTCTTCGCGATCGTCGGAGGGCTCGCGGTATACGCGAGCCTGAACTCGACTGCCGCCACCGGTCCGGACTTCATCCGGGTCACCGATCGGCAGTTCGGCTACACCCGCGTGGACGTAGGCCGCCGCGGGCTGACCCCGGGCGACCAGGAGATCATCTACGACAAGCTCTTCAATCGGAAGATCACCACCAAACCAATCGGCACGGCCCGCTTCATCTGCACTTTCATGACCGGACGAACTCGGATGTGCACCGCCACGGTCGCCTTGCCGAAGGGCGAGCTCGTCGCCAGTGGCACGGTGCGCTTCCGGCAGTTCTTCGATCTCGCGATCATCGGCGGCACCGGCCTCTACAACAACGCGCGCGGCACGCTGACGATCATCCGGACAACCCGCAGCCCACGCCCGATTCGGGAGCTGCTCTACTTCCGCCTCACCGGCTGACGAGACGCGGCGTTTAGGCACGGCCGGGTCCGGTACGACCGGTCCGTGCCCGAGCTTGGCTGCTCGCTCGCGGGCGCCTGCGGCTGGGGACCGGCGTCACCTGCCCGCTGAGCCGGGTCCACCCGGCGATCAACGCCCAAGCGTCCGCGACCTCCGCGGCGATGATGCTCGCGCGCTGGTCTGCCGCGAGCTGCTGCCGAAGCTCTGACGCTCGGACGCCCAAGTAACAGACTGTTACGAGGTTCGACACGGCCCGAAGAGAGGGCCCGGGGCAGGACTACCCGAAAAGACCCTGCTCTTCCGATGGTTCTGCCGGGCCGTAGGGCTTGTAACAGGCTGTTACTAAAGCGTGCTACTCGGGTTGGGGCAGCTCCCCGCGGGCCTCCGCCTCGGCCTGTTTGCGGATCCGCCCGAGGCGTTCCGATTGCTGCAGGGCGAAACAGAGCTTCCGCGTCACGAGCAGAGCGACGACAGGTGCCACGAAGACGAGCACGCGGTAGGCCCAGATCTGCGCCTCGTAGGAGACGCCGAAGGAGACGAAGACCCGATCCGAGGCCCCAGCGAGGAAAATGATGAAGACCCAGGTGAAGAGAGCCACGCCGAGCGCCGTTCGCCAAGGCGCGTCGCGCGGGCGGTCGAGCATGTTGCGGAAGCCGTACTCACCCGTGAGCCGCCGCTCGAGCCAGGGCGACAGGTAGAGGAACAGGAAGACGAGCAGCGGGAACAGCGCTCCGCCCCAGAACGGGTTCGGGACCAGCGTGTAATGACCGATCGTGACGTCGAAGTTCGGCACGAGCCGCAGCGCCCCGATCAGCCAGCCGAGATACCAGTCCGGCTGGGCGCCGTTCGTTCCCGCGGCGACATGGTAGGGGCCCCACAGCCAGATCGGGTTGATCTGGACGAGCCCGCCCAACAGGAAGAGAACGGCCGCGACGGCAAAGAATAACCCGAGCGACCTCGGCGCCTGGCCGGGAAAGGTCGGCACGCCGACGACCTTCTTCTCGGTCGTCCGGCGGCTCTCGCGGAACTGCGTGTGATGGCGCGCCGCGACGAGGAAGAGGTGCAGCCCGAGTAGCGTCGCGATCAGGATCGGAAAGAGAAAGACGTGAGCCACGTACATCCGCGACTCGAAGTCGGGCTTGCCCGGGAAGGGCGCACCCCAGAGAAGCAGGGCCAGATTTCCGCCGACGACCGGGATCGACATCAGCACCGAGTAGCCGATCGCGAGACCCATCCCGGAGAGCAGATCGTCGACGAGCGAGTAGCCGAGGTAGCCCTCCAGCAGGGCAAGGATCAGCATGGTCAGGCCGAGGTAGTAGGTCAGGTCGCGCGGCTTGCGGAAGGCGCCGGTGAAGAAGATTCGCAGCATGTGGAGGACGATCGACGCGACGAAGACGTCGGCGGCCCAGTGATGCGTTTGCCGCATCAGTAGCCCGGCGCGCACCTTGAACGAGAGGTCGACCGCCGAGCGGTAGGCAACGCTCATCTCATGTCCGCGCAGCGGCAGGTAGTGGCCGGTGTAGTAGGTCGAGGCAGTGCTGGGCTCGAAGAACAGCGTCAGGTAGATCCCGGTGCCGACGAGGATCACGAACGCGTAGAGGGCGACCTCGCCGAGCAAGAACGACCAGTTGTCCGGGAATGCGTAACGCAGCGCCTTCTTCAGGAACGGGGCCGTGCCGCTGCGCTCGTCGAGAAAGCGAACGAGGCCGCGGATCACGACGGGTTCCTCGGTGCCTTCGACCGCACGCCTGACCACGCCGGCCCAACCGGGCCGGAGAAATTGCCGGCCGCGCGCAAGACGCCGCCCGAGTCGACGGCGAGCGGCAGCTGCGGCAGCGGCCTTCCTGCAGGGCCGAAGATCACCTTTGCAGCCCGCGTCGGGTCAAAGGTCGAGTAGTGGCACGGGCAGATCAGCGCCGGGCCCGGCTCGACGACGGGGAACGTCGGCTTGCGGAAGAGCGCGACCGCACAACCGGCGTGCGTGCAGATCTTCGAATATGCGACGACGCCGCCCGGCGCCCAGTCGCGGCGCTGCGTGGGCAGGTGGAGCTGAGCCGGCTCGAAGCGAACGACGACGAGCGGCGAGCCGAGTAGCTCCTTGTCCGCGCCCTGCGGGTAGGCGGTGTAGAACGTCTCCCGCACGATCTCGTCGAGCAGGAGAGGCTTCCCGTGCTCGTCGACGAGCCGGACACCGCGGCGCCAGGGCGTCTCGTAGAACCCGCCGGTGTCGAGCAGAGGGCCGAGGGAGAGCGCAGGCACGACAAGCGCCGCTCCGATCGCCCCCGCGGCAGCGCCGGCGCCGGTCAGCAACAGGCGCTTGCGGGTCAACCGGTCGCCGCTTTCCTCGACGAGCTGCTCGACCTCCTCCTGCGTCGTCGGATGCGACAGCGGATAGTCCTCCTCGAGCTCCTCGGT
Organism: Actinomycetota bacterium; assembly: GCA_005883955.1. Lineage (GTDB taxonomy): Bacteria > Actinomycetota > Thermoleophilia > Gaiellales > Gaiellaceae > 13-2-20CM-68-14. The sequence continues at coordinate 12,315 of VAXH01000097.1, forward strand.
CACGACCAGGCGCTTGGCGACGACGATCAGCGCGGCGGCGACGAAGGCGAACGCGAGCCCCAGCGCGAGGCCGAGGTACTGCGTTTGGTGCGCGAGGTGGTTGAACGAGTAGACGACGATGAAGCCGACCGCCGCCGCGGCCGCGCAGAGCAGAAGCAGGAGTGCGACCCATTCCGCACGCGGATCAGGGGCGCCCGGCGCCACGATTCGGGGGCGATCGGCGAAACGCGGTTGCCGCTTCTTCCGCCCCAGCAGGAGCACGCCGAGCGCGATCGCCCAGCGGCGCATCTTCATCGCGCGACTCCTGCCGCGACCACGCCGGCCTTGCAACTCGGGTTCAGCGGCCGCGCCGCAGAAGCAGCCGGCCGCGCCGCGCGTGTCGGCGCGGCCTCCAGCGGCGGCGCTATCGCCGCCTCAGCGGCGCGGCCTCTTGAGCGGCATCGCAAGCGACGCCTCAGCGCGCTCACTGCTGGTACCTCCGCCCGATCACGAGGCAGCAGGCCACGAGCGCTGTCGCGGCGATCAGCCAGGCGACGAGGCCCTCCGGGACCGGGCCGATCCGCCCGATGCTCCAGCCGCCGGGGTCGTCGGGATGCTTGGCCCACAGGACGTAGGCGATGATCGAGTTCAGCTGCGCGTCGGTGATCTGGCTGGCGGGGAACCTCGGCATCAGGTACGGCCCGATCCGGACCGCCTCCGCGATCTGCACCGGTGTCGCCTGGTGCAGCGGCGGCGCGACCGCGTTCGTGACGTAGCCGCCCTCGGCAACGACCTGGTGGCAGCCGGCGCAGTGCTCTGTGAACAGGGAGAGACCGCGCGAGAGGTCGCCCTGTTGCGGCTGGGGGCGCGGCACGGCAGGCCCCTTGCCCAACGACGCGACGTAGGCGACGAGCGCCGCAATCTCCCGGTTGTCGAACGGCGACTTCGTGTGCCGCGGCTGGTGGTACGGATCGGCGAGCGGCATGTAGCCGGTGGTCAGGTAGAAGTCTGCCGCGAGCGCGCCGACCCTCTTCAGCGGCGGGCCAAGCCCGCGCAGATCCAAGACGCCGGGCGGGTGCGAGGTCGAGCTCACCCCTCTGCCGTCGACGCCGTGACAGCTGAGACAGAAGGCGGCATAGAGGCCCTTCCCGGTCTTCGCCTTGACCCCGACCCCGGGCTGCGCGCCGGCCGCGGAGGGCAAAACCAGCGCGACGAAGACGGCTGCGAACGCGCGTCTCACGACTGCATGCAGGGAGGGTGGACGATCGCGCCGGTCCCGCTGAGGACGATGATGACGATGAAGAGCACGTTTCCAATCGCCGCCGCGAGTGCGAAGAAGTGGCGTCTCCCCGCCGGCGCCGGGCCGCCGTAGTCGACGTTTCGGGTTTCCCAGAAGACGCTCAGCGCCGCGCTCTCCGCCAGCAGCGCGAGCGCGATTCCCGTCGTCATCAAGGCGATCTCCCAGGCCTTGACGTCGACGCCCAGGACGGCGTTCGCGGAGCCGCAGCGCGCGATCGTGACGCCGAACCCCATCACGAACTGGGCCGTCCAGGTCAGCGCCGCTCCGAAGAGACCGAACCACTGCAGGAACTCCGGATCGATGTAGCGCGCCGCGAGTCTCATGCCAGCGGTGAGAGCTGCGTGCCGACCACGCAGAGGGCGAGCACGTTGACGAAGTGCCAGTAGAAGCCCGTCGCGCGGAGCCCGTTCATCCGATAGCCGGTCAGCCCGGTGGCCGTGCGCAGCAGGATCCAGACGCTCAGCAAAATCCCGACGAACACGTGCAGGTGATGCGCGCCGAGCATCGTGAAGTAGATCGACGAATAGGCGCTGCCGCTCGGCGGGAACTCGTGGACGTCGTGGACGAAGAGATGGAGCTGCATGGCCAGGTAACCCGCCTGGACGACGGCGGCGAGCAGCAACGCGGCACGGGCCCGAGAGAGCAGTCCGCTCGAGGCCCACTCGACCGCGAGTTGCACCGGCACGCTGGTCGCGACCAGGAGACCGGTCAGGACGAGCGGTAGCGTCAACTTGGGCTCCGGCACCCCAGGCGGCGGCCAGTGCAGGTTGTTGAAGCGCAAGTAGAAGTAGGTGCCGATGATCGTCCCGAACAGCGTCGCCTCGGTGGCGACGAAGAGCGCGATTCCCCACCAGCCGTTCGGCCGCGCAAGGCGGGCCCGCTCGACTCGGGCCACCGCCGCCGGCGTCGTCGCCTCGCCGCTGTGCGGAAACGCGCTCACGACGCCTGCGGCTCCTTCGAGTGCCAGGCGGCGACACAAAGCAGCGCGAAGCCGGCGAAGACGCCAGCGACCGCATAGTGGCGGGTCAGCAGCATGATGAAGAGGAGCCCCGTGCAGACCGCCACCGCCAGCGGCCACGGCGACTCGCCCGGCAGCTCGAGCACCTCGTCGGGAACGGCGTCGATCACCGTCGAAGCGGGCGTCTCGTGCCCTTCGTCGAGGACGAGCTCGCCCCGTTCGAGTCGGGCGAGGTCCGCCCGGCGGTCCTCCGCGTCCCAGTTCGGATACGCGCTCGTCACCGTCGGGATGACCGCGAAGTTATACGGAGGCGGCGGCGAGCTCGTCGCCCACTCGAGTGTGCCCCCGAAAAACGGATCGGGGCCGGCGGGCGCGCCCCGGAACCGGCTGTAGACGAGGTTCCCGAAGATCAGGAGCAGCCCCGCGGTGAGGATGAAGGCGCCGATCGTCTCGGCGAGGTTGTAGGGCCCCCAGCCGAGCGACGACGGGTAGGTGTAGACGCGCCGCGGCATCCCGATCAGGCCGAGGATGTGCATCGGGAAGAAGGTCAGCGACGTGCCGAGGAACGTCAGCCAGAACGAGAGCTTCCCGAGCCCTTCGTGATAGAGGCGGCCGGTGACCTTGGGGAACCAGTAGTAGAACCCCCCGAGGATCGGAAAAACGGCGGCGCCGAAGATGATGAAGTGGAAGTGGGCGACGACGAAGTAGGTGTCCGTCGTCGCCTGGTCGAACGGGATCGCCGCGAACATGATTCCCGAGAGCCCGCCGATCACGAACAGGAGAATGAAGCCCCCGATGAAGAGCAGCGGCGTCCTGAACTCCGGCCGGCCGAGCGCGACGGTCACGGTCCAGGCAAAAATCTGGATCGCGCTCGGGATCACCACCATCATGCTCGCCGCCGCAAAGAAGACGAGCGTGATCGTCGGCAGCCCTGTCGCAAACATGTGGTGAGCCCAGACGCCGAAGCCGATGAAGGCGACGAGCAGCTCGGCGAGCGCGACGAGCGGAAACGCGATCATCTTCCGTTTCGAGTACGTCGGGATGATCGACGTCGCGATCCCCATCGCGGGCAGGATGATGATGTAGACCTCGGGATGGCCGAAGAGCCAGAACAGGTGTTGCCAGAGCAGTGGGTCGCCCCCGTTCGCGACGTCGAAGAAGTGGAATCCGAGGTTCCGCTGGAGCTCCAGGTGGACGAGGACGATCGTCAGCGAGGGCAGCGCGAAGATCAGCGACAGAGAGACTGCG
>VAXH01000008.1 GCA_005883955.1 Actinomycetota bacterium
GGTCTGCGCCAGCCGGATGACGAAATTGTCATTCGCAAGTCATCGCAAGGTCAGCAACACCTGCGTTAAGGTCGCCGCTGCAGGGAGCAGGCAGGTGCGGATTCTCGTCATCGAAGATGAGCCGAGAATCCTGGATTTCGTCTCACGCGGACTGGAGGCCGAAGGTTTCTTAGTCCTGGGGGCGCGGGACGGCCAGGAGGGGCTGCGCGCGGCCGAAGCCGTGCGCTGCGACTTGGTGATCCTCGACCTACTGCTGCCGCGGCTCGACGGGCTGAGCGTGCTCCGAGCGCTCGAGGCGAAGCACCCGGGCCTGCCGGTCGTGATCGTCTCGGCCCGGGCCGACCTGACGACGAAGCTGAACGGCTTCGGGCTCGGCGCGCGGGACTACCTGACGAAGCCGTTCTCGTTCGACGAGCTCCTGGCGCGAATTCGCGTCCATCTCAGGCGCCCGGACGAGTGGAAGAGCGGATACGTCCTGCAGGCCGGCGCGCTTTCGCTCGACGTCGCAAGGCGCCAGGTGCAGCTTCGCGAACGGATCGTCGAGCTCTCCGACCGCGAGTTCAAGCTCCTGCACCGCCTGCTCGAATGCGCCGGCGAGGTCGTCAGCCGCGAGCGGCTGCTCTCTGAGGTCTGGGGCTATCACTTCGATCCGCATTCGAACGTCGTCGACGTCTGCATCCGCAGGCTGAGACAGAAGCTCGGCCCGGATTCTCCGATCGAAACCGTCCGTCATGCGGGTTACCGGCTTACTGCGGCGTAGGGCAGTCGAGCTTGCCTGGCTCGCGTTTGCGCTCGCGAACTTGCTCGCGATGGTGCGCTGGGAGTACTGGGAGACGGTCCCCTTCCACTTCATCTGGGTCAGCCTGACGCTCGTCTACGGGTTCCGCGTCTGGCGGCCGGGGGCGACAGCCCTGACGCTCGGATTCGTGATCATCTCGACCGGCGCATTGATCCTGATCGACATCTCCCGCGGCACCGTGGAGTGGGGCGAGCTGACGGAGGTGCCGCTGATGTCCGCCATGTTCCTCGCGATGGTTTGGCACGCCCGCCGGCGCCAGGACGCGCTCGGGATTGCCGAGCAGCACGCCGAGCACCTCGAGTCGACGCTCGAGCGGCAGGAGCAGTTCCTCCACGACGCCTCGCACGAGCTGAGAACGCCCGTGACGATCGCGCGCGGACATCTCGAGGTCCTCGGACGCACGAACGGCCGGCGCGCGCCGGAGATCGACGTCGCGCTGGACGAGCTCGGCCGCATGGAGCGGATCCTCGAGCGACTGCTGCTTCTGGCAAGAGCGGACCAGCCGGACTTCCTCGATTTCGACGAGATCGAGCTCGATCGCCTCCTGGAGGATGTCTTCCTGCGCTGGTCCGAGGTCGCGCCGCGCAACTGGGTGCTCGGACGCCTTGCGCACGGAAAGCTTCGCGCTGATTCGGAACAGCTCCGGATCGCCCTCGACGCCTTGCTCGAGAACGGCGTCAAGTACACCGAGCCGGGCGAACGAATCGAGCTCTCCAGCCGCGCGACCGGAAACAAGGTCGAGATCGAGGTCGCCGACGAAGGGCTCGGCGTCCCCGACGAGGCCCACTCGCTCATCTTCGAGCGTTTCGCGCGCGCCGACCCGGCTCGGACACGCTCGGCCGGAGGCGTCGGCCTCGGGCTCGCGATCGTCGACACGATCGTCAAGGCGCACGGCGGCCGCTCGCTGGTTAGGCGCAAGTCGCGGGGCTCGGTGTTCGGCATTCAACTGCCGGGCTTCGCGCCGGCCTCGCCCTCGGTGCAGTCCGCCCTCGCCCGGAGTGCCGGCGCAGCTCTTAAGTGATTTTCAAGGTGCTCTCAGATCAGCCTTAAGGCAGTGCGATTGGGTGGGCTCGTGAGCGCAATCCGGCGCTCGACGACAAAGGAGCGAGACCATGAACCAGCCTGCCACCCAGATCGTCACCGAATCGCCGGCCTTCCGCCGCGGCATCCGCGAGCAGCTGGAGATGACGCGCCGCGCGGTCGCCCCCGCCGAGGACAAGCAGCTTCAGGATGCCGTGCATCCAACACTGTGGGAGCGCCGCGGCCTCTTCCGGAGACTGCGGCGCCGGCCCGGATTGAGCGAGGTTGCCTGAGGCGGCGCTAGGTGAAGAGAGTGGAGCCAGCCGGGCTCGAACCGGCGACCTCTTGCGTGCCACGCAAGCGCTCTCCCAGCTGAGCTATGGCCCCATTCGGTTCACCCAGTCTAGCCTCGAATTCGTAATCTGCCGCCCAGTTGATACCCAGCTTTTGATTGTTCGCGGTCGGCCCGAGACGAAGCTGAATCGTCGTGCGAGGGGTAGATCTCATTTACTGGAACGAAGAAGCAGCGATCGAGTTCGAGCGAGTACGCTGCGAACGCGTCGATTTCGGCTGGCGTATATCCGCGTTTCCGCATCCCCTCGCGCGCGCGCCGGCATGAGTAGCAGCGAATGACGAGGACATCTCCGACTCGGCTCGCCCACTTGCACTGCACGCGGGAGAGGTCGCGGCCGAGGTCGAGAATTAGGTCGTAACGGCCCCCTCACCGAGAGGCCAGTAGACGTCGATGCCGAGTTTTCTCGCGGCGAGCGCGATCGCAACTTCCGCGAAGTTGCCTTTCTGATCAGTCGTAAGCACGCAACCAGCGTAGTTGCCACGCCGGACGACGTCTGTTGCCGAAACAGACTACGCCGTAGCGGACGCGGCCTCGACGGACACGGAGGGCACGTCGCCCCACAGCTCCTCGAGTCGGTAGTAGTCCCGCGCCTCCGGCGTGAAGACGTGCAGCACGGTGTCGAGGTAGTCGCCGACGATCCAGCTGCCCTCGGTCGCCCCCTCGACGCGCTGGGGCAGGATGCGGCCCTCGTGCTTCAGCCGTTCGTGCACCTCGTCCCAGATCGCCTTCGTCTGGCGCGCGTTGCGGCCGGTGCAGATGACGAAGAAGTCCGTGTAGCTGCACGCCGGCCGCATGTCGAGAATGACGACGTCCTCCGCCAGCTTCTCCTGGGCGAGACCGGCGATGCGTCGGGCTTGTTCGATAGGCGTCAGGGTTTGATCGGATCCGTTGTTCAGCTCTTTCAGTCTAGCCACGGTTTCGGTAAAGGCCACGTTCCCCGATTAGAAGGGCGACATCGGACGGCACGAGGTCGTCGACCGACCTCCCCTCTCGGATTCGCTCCCGAACGGCGTTCGACGAGATCGGCGGCGAGGCGAGCTCGAAGGAGATCACCCGGTCGCCGTAGCGCTCGAGATCCGGCGGTGGGTAGCCCGAGCGCGTCCCGACCGCGAGCCTGACCCAGCTCAGGATCTCGTCCGGGTCCTTCCAGCGCGGGAAGGCCGCCCCCTCGTCGGCGCCAACGATGAAGACGGCGTCGCCGAAGCGTCCGCCTCTGACCGCGTCGACGGTGTAAGGGTTTTCGTCCCGCTCGACGCGGGCGCGAGGCACGCCGGCGAAGGCGGCCTCGGCAAGTGCCAGCCGTGTCTTGGCGTCCGCGACGCACGAACGGTGTCCGGGGCTGGCGACGAGTAGGACGACGAGTTCCTCGAGATCGAGCTCCTGCAGAGCAGCTTTCGCGAGCGCGACATGGCCGTTGTGCGGCGGGTCGAAGGTGCCACCGAGGATGCCGATCACTGGAACTCGAGGATCTCTTCGCCGACCTCGACCTCGTCGCCGCTCTTCGCCCCTGCGGCGCGGAGCGCTTCCTCGAGCTCCTCGCCTTCGGGAGGCCGGCCGGTGATTCGGAAGCCGCGCTCGGTGCGGAGGATCTTGAACGGGCGCGCCCGCGGGGACGGCCGATAGACGAGGAAATCTGCCAGGCCGTCGGCCTCGCCGGCACGCGCGTCCGGCTGGGGAACCAACTCGAACAGTGCCCGTCTGAACTCCTCGACTCCGCCACCCGTCGCGCACGAGACGAGGAAGACACGCTGCACACGCCCGTCGGCGAGCTCGAACGCCGGAGGCTCGGGCAACAGGTCGAGCTTGTTCAGAATGACAACCTGCGGCCGCGTTTCGAGCCCGGCGCCATACTCGGCGAGCTCGCGGTCGATCGTCCGGAACTGCTCCGCTGGGTCTCCGGCAGCGGCGTCGATCACGTGCACGAGCAGGCGCGCTCGCTCCAGGTGCGCGAGGAACTCGTGGCCGAGCCCAATGCCCTCGCTTGCGCCCTCGATCAAGCCGGGGACGTCCGCGACGGTGAGCTGCCGCCCGTCAGGGGCGTCGACCGTTCCGAGCACGGGCTCGAGCGTCGTGAACGGGTAATCGGCAACCTTCGGCTTCGCGTTCGAGATCCGCGCGAGAAGCGACGACTTGCCCGCGTTGGGCAGCCCGACGAGCGCCGCGTCGGCGAGCAGCTTCAGGCGCAGGTCGAAATCGGCTTCCTCGCCCGGCGCGCCGACCTCGGCGAAGCGCGGCGTCTGCCTCGTCGGGGTCGCGAATTGCCGGTTGCCGCGGCCACCAGGACCCCCACGGCTGAGCACGGCCTGCGCGCCA
>VAXH01000098.1 GCA_005883955.1 Actinomycetota bacterium
AGCTGCGATTCGATGTCGCCGAGCTCCTGCTCGAACTCGCTCGGCCCCTTGCCCGGCCAGAGCAGGCGCTCCGACTGCAGCCCGTGTTCGGCCAGGCGGTGCGTTTTAGGACGCTCTACTGCCACTCGAGCGCGCCCTTCCGCCAGACGTAGACGTACGCGACCAACAGGATCAGCAGGAAGAAGGCGAACTCCGCGAAGCCGAACCAGGCGAGCTGGTGCAAGACGACGCCGAGCGGATACAGGAAGACGATCTCGATGTCGAAGACGATGAAGAGCATCGCCGTCAGGTAGAAGCTGATCGTGAAGCGCTGCCGGCGCGGCGGACCGGTCGAGACGCCGGACTCGAAGGGGATCCCGCGCGACCGCGTCCGGCGCTTTGGGCGGGTCGCGAAGACGAAGGACATCACGACCATCGAGATCGGAATCGCGGCTGCGAACAGCGCGTAGATGAGAAACGGCAGCCAGTTGTCGAGCACGTCTTCTCCTCCCGCCAACCCCCTGGCGGCCGGAACGTATCAAGTCTCGGCGGCGTCGCACGAGGTTGCCGAAAACCGTGGAACCTTGCGGGAGACAGGTGTTACAAAGTCATACCGTTTAGGGGTATGAGCGACCGCAGAGGACGCTGCTACGATGCGCCCGTGGCAACCGTTGAGCAGCCGACGCTCGTCACGCTCACCGAGAGCGCGGCGGCCAAGATCCGCGACCTGATGGCCGAGGAGCCCGAGGGCGAGGCCGCGGTCCTGCGCATCGCCGTCCAGGGCGGCGGGTGCTCGGGCTTCCAGTACGCGCTCGGCTTCGATCGCGGCGCCCAGGAGGGCGACAACGAGCTGCACGTTGGCGGCGTCGAAGTCGTCGTCGATCCGTTCAGCGCGCCGTACCTCGCAGGCACGGAGATCGACTGGGTCGAGGGCCTGCAGGCAGGCTTCGCGATCAACAACCCGAACGTCTCGGCGTCGTGCGGATGCGGGCACTCCTTCCAGGTCGAGGAAGGCGAAGAAGTGCCCGAAGGTACCGCTGGCTGCGGTTCGGGTTGCAGCCACTAGCACCACTGTTCTTCGCCTCCGCCGACTTCGTCTGAGCGAAACGCCTCGCTAGCATCAGGCGCGTGAGCGACGTCGTCGACATCACGATCCTCGGCGCCGGCCCGTCCGGGCTCGCGGCCGCCTACTACGCGGGCCACCGGGATGCCTCGGTCCGAATCATCGAGAGCCTGGAGCAGATCGGGGGCCAGGTCGCCGCCGTCTATCCGGAGAAGCATGTCTACGACGTCGCCGGCTACCCGAAGATCCAGGGGCAGGCGCTCGTCGACCTCTGTGCCGAGCAGGGCCTTCAGTACGGCCCAGAGGTTCGGCTCGGCGAGGAGGTGCAGACGCTCGAACGTCTGAACGAGAACGGCGAAGAGCTGCTCTCGGTCACGACGGACAAGGGCGGTCCGTTCCTGAGCCGGGCGCTGATCATCACCGCCGGCCACGGGGCCTTCGAGCCGCGCAAGCTCGGCATCGACGACATCGATGTCTGGGAAGGCAAGGGCCTTCACTACTTCGTCCGCGAGAAGGATGTTTTCCGCGATCGCACGTGCGTGATCGTCGGCGGCGGCGACAGCGCCCTCGATTGGACGCTCGGTCTTCAGGACACCGCGAAGCATCCGATCGCGCTCGTGCACCGCCGCGACAACTTCCGCGCGCTCGAGACGTCGGTGAACGAGGCGAAGCAGCTCGAGACCGAGGGCCGGGTCAAGATCCTGACGCCGTACGAAGTGCGCCAGGTTCACGGCGACGGCCACATCAGCGCCGTCACAGTTGAGAACACGCAGAGCGGCGAGACCGAACAGGTCGAGTGCGACGCCCTGATCACGCTGCTCGGCTTCCACTCGCATCTCGGCGCGATCGCTGACTGGGGCCTCGAGCTCGAGGGCAAGCGCCAGATCAAGATCGATCCGACCACCTGTCAGACGAACCTGCCGCGCGTCTACGCCGCAGGCGACGTCGCCGGCTACCCGGGCAAGATCACCCTGATCACGATCGGCATGGGCGAGGCCGCGATCGCCGCCAACAACGCCGTCGCGGCGATCCGCGGCGAGAAGGTTCAGCCTAAGTACTCCACCGATTAGCCTTGCCGTGAGAGAGGACGTTCGTCGCCTTTCCGACCTGGATCAGCGGCCGCGCGAGTGAATCGCGCAACCTCTTAACCGGCATCGCAAGCGATGCCTCGGCGGACTAACCGCCGAGCTGGGTGAAGCCGCCGACGAGGGCGCCGTAGGCGATGTGGGCGACGATGTTTGCGAGCGGCGTCTGGGGGCCGTAGTTGAGCATCAGGAAACCGGGCGGTTCGAGCAGCGCGGTTGAGTTTGCGCCGGTGAGCGGTGAGCCCATGCGCGGGTGGACGAGTGGGAGCAAGAGGTTGACGAGCGCGGTTGAGACGAAGAGGGCATGGACGAGCCCGAAGCCGGCGCCGAGCCACCAACCGCTTTCTCCGATCGCTCGGAAGATCGCGTAGTAGACGAGTGCGAAGGCGAGCCCGGCGAGGAAGTGGAGCGCATAGCCCAACGCTTTCGCGCGGAGCCGGTTGGCGGTGAAGGCGGTGCCGAGCAGAAAAGGGATGTCCATGCGGGTGAGTCGCAGCTCGCTTGCAGCGCGCAGGATCGTGGTGAGGACGAGCGTCCCGGCGAATCCGCCTGCGAGTGCACCCCAGATGCTCATCGCCGCGCCTCCGCGACCGCCGTCGCGGCGCTGATCAGTGCCAGGTGGCTGAGACCCTGGGGCATGTTGCCGAGAAAGTCGCCGCTGTCGGGGTCGATTTCCTCGCTGTAGAGGCCGACATCGTTGGCGAGCCCGAGCAATTCCTCGATCAGCTCGGCGGCGGCGTCGACGCGTCCGATGCGGGCCAGCGCCTCGGCGAGCCAGAACGAGCACGCAAAGAAGGCTCCGTCGGCGCCGGAGAGGCCGTCGTCGCCGGTGTAGCGGCGAACAAAGGGACCGTCGGCGAGCTCGCGAGCGACCGCGTCGACGGTCTTGCGCAACCGCTCATCGTTTCGGTCGGCGTATTCGTGGAGGACGCCGAGAAGGACACTGGCGTCGAGCTCTTCGCCGCCGGCGAAGCGGACATAGCTCTGTTTCTCGTCCGACCAGCATCGTCTGTCGATGAAGTCGTGGATCGCCGCTCGCTCGTTGCGCCAGCGGGGTGCGTTCTTGTCGGGGAGGTTTCCCTCCGCCCCGAGCTGGAGCGCGCGGTCGAGCGCGACGGCGCAGAGCATCTTCGACTGCGTGAACTGGGTCGGCTCGCTGCGAACTTCCCAGATGCCGGCGTCGGCTTTCCGCCAGTTGTCGCAGACGTAGTCAGCGATCCGAGCGAATCGGCGCGCGACGTCGCTGTCGAGCTGATGGTGTCGAGCTGCAGTTGGTTGGCGGCGCCGTTGCCGACGTTGACGGGCCGCGAGTCGCGGTAGCCGGCGAATGACAGTTCGCGCTCCGGCGCGCGCGTGCCGCCGTCGAGCCGGTAGAGCACGTGCAGTCGGGGGTGGGTGAGCTGGGTGGCATGCATCAGCCACCAGAAATAGGCATGCGCCTCGGCGGGGCAACCGAGTTGGAGGAAGGCGTCGATCGTGAAGGCGCCGTCGCGGATCCAGGAGTAGCGGTAGTCCCAGTTGCGCTCCCCACCGATCTCCTCCGGGAGCGAAGCGGTTGCGGCGGCCGCGATTGTGCCCGAGGGCGCATACACGAGTAGCTTCAGTGCGAGGGCGCTGCGAAGCACGGCGTCGCGCCACGGTCCTTGATATGAGCGGTTGCCGGCCCAGCGTTGCCAGCTGCCGCAGGTTTGATCGAGGCGCTTGTCGAGCTCGTCGCGTCGCGGGAACACCAGTGGCTCCTGGTGGGCGTAGGAGAGTGCGAGGAGAGCCGAGGACCCCTCGCCGGCCTCGAAGCGACCGCAGATAGCTTCGTCCGCAACGATCGCCTCGCCGGCGTCGAAGGACAGCAGCGCCAAGGCGTCGCTGCCTGCGCCTGCGACCGGAATGCCGCTTCGACTCGCAAGCTTGACCGGCCAGTCGGCGTAGCCGAAGCGGGGCTCGAGCCTCCAGCGCATCGGAACGCTGCCGGACAGCCCCTCGATCTTCCGCTGCAGCTCGCGGTAGGGCACCAGACCAGCGTCGGGAAGCGTGAGTGCGTCGGTGATGCGGGCGCAGCCGGCCTCGGTGACGAACGTCGTCTCGAGGACGTTGCTGTTGGGCAGGTAGCGTCGTGACGCGGTAAACGGCGGCTCGGGCTGGAGCTCGAACCGGCCGCCGCGCGGGGCGTCCAGGACCGCCGCGAACACGCTCGGCGAGTCGAGCTCGGGCAGAGGCAGCCAGTCGATTGACCCGTCGCAGGCGACGAGCGCAACGGTGCGTCCGTCACCGATGGCCGCGTAGTCGCGCAGGGGTGCGTAGCCGTCTCGACGCGAAGGCGTCCGGGGAGTGCTCCCTCCCGTGCCGGCCACGATCAGATTCCCCGTGCGAGACGCAGGCGCCGGAGCGCCTGCGTCGGCTCCCTTACCGCGAGCGCAGTCGCAGCGGCGGGTCGTAGACGGAGGCGAGCCGGCCGAGCACGAGCGCTCCACCCATCAAGCCGAGATCGCGGACTGCGACGTCGTACCACTCGCCATAGCTGAACAGGTTGATAACGATCCCAGCCAGCCAGGCGGCGACGATGTAGGCGGCGTAGCGAGGCTTCAGCAGCACGAGCACGCCGGCGAGGATCTCGACGCCGCCGACGAAGTACATGAACTGCTGCGCGGTGCCAGGCGCGATGTTGTTGATCCAGTCGGCCAGGTACTTGGGCCAGTAGACAAGTCCGTTGAAGAACTTGTCGATCCCCATGGTGAGCGGGATCGCGGTGTACGCGAGCCGCAGCATCCAGAACGCCTGGTAGCGCGGATCGTGCCAAGTCGATTCGCCGATGACATTGGCCACAGGAGCCGCACCCGCACGCGCTCGGAGCGGTCGCTCCTCCCGCCGAATCGTCGTACTCACCTTGCACCTCCTTCAGGAGACAACTGTGAGCGGTCGATACCCACGGACGTTTGACTAAAACGCATTGGTGTTAGAACCCTGGTGTGGAGCCAAGGCGCGCAGCTGATCTGGCCGACCTGACTCCGCTAAGCGCCCTCGGCAGCCCAGTGCGGCGACGGCTGTACGAATTCGTCTCGGACTCGGGCCGAGCGATCAGCCGCGACGAAGCGGCCGCCTCCGTCGGAGTCAGCCGCTCGCTCGCTGCCTACCATCTCGACAAGCTCGCCGAGCAAGGCCTGCTCGAGGCCAGCTTCTCGCGCCAACGCGAACGCGGCGGACCGGGTTCCGGCAGGCCGGCGAAGGTCTACCAGCGGGCACGGCGGGAGTTTGCGCTGAGAACGCCGCCGCGTGACTATCAACTGCTCGGCGAACTGCTCGTCCGCGCTGCCGACGACGATCAGACCGGCGCTGTGCGCGGGACGCTCGAGCAGGTTGCGTATGAGTTCGGATGCAACCTCGGCGACCGGGCGAGGCAGAACAGAGTCGTTGATAGGAAGACGTTCGGTGATGTGCTGCGCCTCGGCGGATACGAACCCTTCGAAGACGAGCAGGGGACCGTTCGACTGCGCAACTGTCCTTTCGAAACGGTTGCGAGGCAGTGCCCGGAAGTCGTCTGCAGCCTGAACCTGCGCTTGGTGCAGGGCCTGATCAGAGGACTCGGCGTCCCGCAGACACGCGCCATACTCGAACCAGACAGACGGCGCTGCTGCGTCGTTCTCCAGGCATCCAGGCCGCCTTAGCCCTTCGACCGCTTGGCCGCTCCCTCGTTAGAGGGACGGGAGCGCCTCCAAAAGGGCCGATTCAGTGGCGGATGGACACGCTGATGATCGAATGTCTCCGCTGCGGCGATGTCCGCGAGGTTCCCGAGCGGGAGGATGCCCATGTTGATGCCGGCGAGTGCAAACGCTGCGACTACGTCGGCTGGGCATCCGTCGCCGATCTGACGGAGAAGCTCCGACGGTTGCTGCGAGACCGGCCGCCCGAGCGGCGCCGGCTCTACGCCGCCTAGCCAGCTAGACCACAGGGCCGTTCACCTAGACTCAATGCCGTGTCGACAGAGACGCGGCAAGAGCTCTGGGGCGGAGAGACGCGCAAGGCTGTGGAGAACTTCCCGGTATCCGGTGAGCCGATCCCGCCGCCGGTTGCACGCTGGCTCGGACGGATCAAGGCGGCCGCAGCGCGCGTCAATTCAGAGCTCGGTCTGCTCGACGCCGACAAGGCGGACCGGATCGCCGCCGCAGCGGACCGCGTCGCGGCCGGTGAGCTCGACGATCAGTTTCCGATCGACGTCTTCCAGACCGGCTCCGGGACCTCGTCGAACATGAACGCGAACGAGGTGATCGCCGCCCTGGCCGGCGACGATGTCCACGCGAACGACGACGTCAACATGGGTCAGTCCTCGAACGACGTCTTCCCCTCCGCAGTCCATCTCGCGGCGCTCGATGAGCTGACGAACGACCTGCTGCCGGGTCTCGGATCGCTTGCCGAGGCGCTCGAGTCCAAGGCCCGTGAGTTCGACGATGTCGTCAAGTCGGGGCGGACGCACCTGATGGATGCGGTCCCGGTCACGCTCGGCCAGGAGTTCGGCGGCTATGCGGCGCAGGTTCGGCAAGGGATCTCGCGGCTCGAGGTCACGCTGCACCGGCTGGGACAGGTGCCGCTCGGGGGCACGGCGGTCGGCACCGGCCTGAACACGCATCCCGAGTTCGCCGAGCGAGTGCGCGAGCGCCTCACCGGAGAGTCGGGCCTCGAGGTGCTGCCGCCCGCCGACCCGTTCGAGGCCCAGGCGGCTCGCGACGCACTGGTCGAGGTCTCCGGTGCGCTCAAGGTCGTCGCAGTCTCGCTGACGAAGATCTCCAACGACCTGCGCTGGCTGGGCTCCGGTCCGCGGGCCGGCCTCGCAGAGATCCGCCTGCCGGAGCTCCAGAAGGGCAGCTCGATCATGCCCGGGAAGGTCAACCCGGTGATCCCGGAGGTCGTCACCCAGGTCTCCGCCCAGGTGATCGGCAACGACACGGCGATCACGGTCGGCGGCATGCAGGGCCATTTCGAGTTGAACGTCTNNNCCAGGGAATCGAGGCGAACCGCGAGAACGCCGAGCACTACGCCGAGCTGACGCTGTCTGCGGCAACCGCACTCAACCCGTACATCGGCTACGACAAAGCGACCGAGATCGTCAAGGAAGCCGCCAGCTCCGGTCGTCCATTACGCGAGGTGGCCCGTGAGGCTGGGGTCGACGAGGAGACGCTCGACAAGGCGCTGGATTACCGAGCGATGGCTAAGCCGCACGGTTGAGCCGGTACCGCCTCCAATTGACATAACCTCAGTTTTGCCGTTGCAAACGAGGGATCGGCCGTAAAGCCGCGCGCAGTTGCTGCCGACACGAGAGTTGCGGTGAAGCGGCTTGTTTTCCTCTCCCTTTGCGCTGCGGCGTTTCTCGCCGTCGCTCCCGCTTACGCCAAGGGCCAACCGAACCCGTTCGGGATCACGATCGTCCGCTTCGACAGCGGCACGACACCCGCGCAGATGCGAGCGGCGGTTGCGAACGCGGGCGGCGAGGTCGTCACCGATCTGAGCCCTGTTGGTGCGATGGCGGTCGCGCCGGTTGCCCGTGACTTCGGTGCCAAGATCGGCGCTAACTCGCAGGTGACCAGCTTCTTCCGCGAGTCGATGTTCGACGGCCCGGTCAGCCTAGACGGCAAGGAAGGCGGCGGTTCCGTTGGCTCGCCGGTTTTCGGCGGGTCCGGCTCGTTCCCGGATCCTTGGCACGACGCCTCCTCCTTCCTCGGCGTCACCAATCCGGAGGGAATCCTCCAGTGGGACGACGCTCGAATGAACGTTCCCGCTGCCTGGGCGACAACGCTCGGCGACAGGACCGTCAAGGTCGCCGTGCTCGACACCGGCGTGCAGAAGTCGCACCGCGAGCTGAAGGACAACATCGCCGGCAAAGCCGAGACCTTCATCCCCTGCGAGGCGCTCAAGTACGCGTTCGGGGAGAAGGCGCTCAAGGGCGCCGGCCTGACCGACTGTGGCAACGAGGACAGGGACGGCCACGGCACCTGGGTCGCGAGCCGGATCGCCGGCGCGCTCAACGGTTTCGCCTCGAACGGCGTGGCCCCGCGGGTGCAGATCTCGAGCTACAAGGTTCTCGCGTCGGGCTTCGGAGGCTTGCCGGACTGGATCCTCTCCGGTCTCCTGGCCGCC
Organism: Actinomycetota bacterium; assembly: GCA_005883955.1. Lineage (GTDB taxonomy): Bacteria > Actinomycetota > Thermoleophilia > Gaiellales > Gaiellaceae > 13-2-20CM-68-14. Next base: position 8,251 of record VAXH01000098.1, read on the forward strand.
TGCTCGGACGGGGTCGACCTCGTCAACATGTCGATCACGGGCTACCTCAACCCGACCGACCCGGCCGAGGCACAGACTTACCTCCTCTTCAACGACGTCGTCCGGTACTGCCGTACCCACGGAGTCACGATCGTCGCCGCGGCCGGCAACGAGCACGTGCGCGTCGACCGTGTGACTAGGACCGTCGGCGGCGTGATGCTGAGCGGTGTCGGTGAGGTTTCGAACGGGCCGGACGGCATCGCCACTACGCCGCCCGGTCACAACTCCGCAGACTTCGATCTGCGCGGGCTGCTCGAGACTCCGGCGGGGCTTCCGGGCGTCGTGATGGTTTCGGCCACGAACAACGGCAACGACGCCGCACCCGCGGACGATCCGTTCCGGCTCGGTATGCACGTGGGCGCCCGAGATCAGCTTGCGTACTACTCGAGCTACGGGCCGCGCGTCGACCTCGCCGCTCCCGGCGGCGCCCGGCGCTTCAACCTCCCCGGCTGGGACGGCGGCGATGGCAACATCCTCTATGGCGGCTGGGGCTCACTCGGAGCGCTGGCCGAGAACGGGCTCATCTGCCAAGACCAGCTCCAGTCTTCGCTGTTCAACTTCGCCTGCTTCAAGGTCGAGGGAGCCGGATTCGGCTGGCTTCAGGGGACGTCGATGTCGGCGCCGAACGCGCTCGGAGTCGCCGCGCTCGTGATCTCGGCGAAGCCGGCGCTTCGCCACGATCCGGCCGGTCTCGTCGGCCGGCTCGAGGCGACGGCTCGCCGGACGATGAGGAACTACACCGGTCCTGACGATCCGGACAACACGAGCCCGACCTACGACGGTCGGCCTTGCAACACCGGTTACTGCCACCTCGATACGTCCGTACAGATTCCGTTCGCGGACGCGTACGGTGCCGGGCTCGTCGATGCCGGCGCGGCTGTCGGCTCATAGGAGGACACCGGCGGTAGCCGGAGCGCAATATCTCGCTTGATATCAGCGCCAAGGCCCCTTATAGTCGCCGCCGGGTGCGAGGGGAGACCTACCGTTTCTTGCTGCGGATGCCGGAAGAGCTTCGGCATCGGCTGGTGCAGGCGGCCGAGCGTTCCGGCCGAAGCCTGAACGCGGAGCTCGTTCATCGGTTCGAGCGCAGCCTTCGCCCCTCTCCATTACGAGGCGTCGCCAACGCGGCGGCGTCCGCCTACGAGGGTGTCAGAGGAGGGAGATTGAGGATGCTACGAACCCGCTACAGGGTGGTCATCGGAGCCGTCGTCATTCCGGCGGTTCTACTGGCGGCCCTGCTGCTCGCGTTCGCGGGCAGCTCAGGAAGCACACAGGCCGGAAAGGCCGCGGTGCTCGCTAAGGCCGGCGAGGGAGGCGATCCCGACTCGGCCGCGAACACCCCGGGTCTCGGGCCGGTCAGCTTCGACGCCTACATGGCTGCGGAGCGGACGTACCCGGCGAACGTGATCCCGCCTGCGATCGCGCAACGGGCGGAAGCCACATTCGCGGCACTCGCCGCCAAGGACGCCAAAAACGGCGATCCGAAGGGCGCTGGGCACGAGTGGAAGCTCTACGGCCCGAAGAAGTTCGCCACGGAGCCGGGCGTCATCTCGTTCTCGGGCGCGACCAACAACACGGCGAGCCGCGTGACGGCGCTCGTCGCCGATCCGAGCTGCACGGCCAAGAAGTGCAGGCTTTGGGCAGGAGTTGCGGGCGGCGGCGTCTGGCGGACCGACGACGCTGTCGAGCCGAACCCAGATTGGCAGCAGGTGAGCCCGACGCAGCTCGACCAGAACTCGGTCGGGACGCTGACGCTAGACACGAGCGATCCGACGCACAACACGCTCTACCTCGGCACCGGCGAGGCGAACCGCTGCTCGTCCGGTTGCGAGGCGGGCGTCGGCATCTACAAGTCGACCGACGGCGGCAACCACTGGACGAAGCTCGCCGACGCTTGCGTCAACAATACGACCTACAACTGTGCGATTCCGGGGAACGACGCCTTCCTCGGCCGCGGAATCAACTCGATCGTGGTCGATCCGAGCAACCCGAACCACATCTTCGTGGGGTCGGCGCTCGGCGTTCGCGGCTTGAACCACGTGATCGGCGCGGCCGGCGAGACGCAGCGGTTCGAGCCGGGCGCGAACGAGCCTGGGCTGTACGAGTCGACCAACGGCGGAGCGACGTTCACCGAGGTCTGGAACGGGGCGAAGCCGGACGGCGGCGGCACATTCTCATTCGGAATCACTGACGTCGGCCTCGACCCCCTGAACCCGGCTGTCGTCTACGTGGCCGGCTTCGACGCGGGCGTCTGGCGGCGCGACGCCGGAGCGGGACAGACCGCGTTCCAGCAGGTGTTCGCACCCCAGTTCAACCAGGGGGTGAACCTCGGCGCCGGCATCGACCGCTCGATGATCGCGCTCACGGTCAAGAACAACAAGACGCGGATCTACCTGACCGACGGCACGGCTGCCGGCGGCGGGCCGACCGATCCGTTCGCGGCCAACTTCTGGCGGACCGACAACGCAAACAACCTCACGGCGGCGGCGCTGCTGGCGTCGCAGGGGTCGACGACCCCAACCGGGGCCGCGTGCAACCCGCCTGATCCCGCGACGCACACGTTCCCGGCGTCGTACAACACGGGCTGGCAGTGCCTGACCTCGCGTGACACAGCGAACCCGTACTTCCCAACGCAGGACTTCTGCTGGGCGCAGTGCTGGTACGACGAGGAGCTCTACACGCCGGCCGGCATGCCCGACACCGTCTACGTGATCGGCGCCATGCAGTACGACGAGCAGCCCTGCGACACCAAGGGCGTCGGCTGCGGCGGCGGGCACGATAAGAACGGACAGGGCGCAGGCATGTCGAACGGCCGCGCGGTGCTGTACTCGAACACCGCCGGTGACCCTGACAGCACGAGCGGCATGCGGACGTTCACGGACCTGACGACCGACGCCCAAGACACGCCGGCCCCGTGGTGTGCCTACCGGCAGTATGGGCTGACTTTCTGCCGGAGGGCGTCGAACAGCATCCACCCGGACCAGCACGCGATTGTGATCAACCCCGGCAATCCGACCCAGATCTTCGAGGGCTCGGACGGTGGAGTCATCAGCACGAGTGGAACGTTCACTGACATCTCCTCGCAGTGCGACGAGGTCGGCCGCGACGGCGTCACGGGCGGTCCGGTGACGGGCTCCGACAACGTCGGCTGCAAGCGGTTGCTCTCGCGTGTGCCGGTCGAGCTGGGCCACATCGATAAGAAGTTGAGCAGCACGATCCAGTTCATCAACGCCGCAATCGATCCGTTCAACTCGTGCCGCGTCCTCGGCGGGACGCAGGACAACGGCACCTGGGCGACCGCGCACGGATGCGATCAGAACACGTTCACGCAGGTCATCTACGGCGACGGCGGCAATGCCGTCTTCGATTCGGCGACGCCGAACTGGATGGCGAACGAGTTCACGAGCGGCGCTGGTGACGTCAGCTTCGAGAACGGCGATCCGGAGAGCTGGGTCGTCGCCACCGCCCCGATCCGCCGCAGCGGTGAGGGCGCGTCCTTCTACTGGCCGCAGGTCGGAGACCCGAACCCGGTCCCCGGCACGCATCCGATCTACGAGGGCGCGAAGCACGTCTGGCGGAGCTGGGCGTTCAACGGCGGCCATCCGACGGCCAGTGGGCCGCAGGATACGAGCCCGGACATCTCGTTCATGGAGTCGCATTGTCCGGAGTTCGTGACCGCGTCGACAAACCCGAACTGCGGTGATGCGCGGCCGCTCGGCGGCCCGATGTGCGACAACGTCCATCCGACCCCGCCCGCCCCCGATGTGTTCCCCGACTGCGTCGGCGGCCCGGGCGATCTGACGAGCGCGAACTACGGCAACGACCGAAGGGGTGGGACGGTGTCGTGGATCGCGCGCGACAGCGCCGACCACGGGACGATCTGGGCCGCGACGTCGGCCGGCCGGATCTTCGTGACGCACAACGGGGATGCGGTTAACCCCTCGGACGTGGTGTGGACGAGGATCGACAACTCGATCGCGGGCGGCTCGCCGACCCGGTTCCCGAGCTCGATCTACGTCGATCCGACAAACGCGAACCACGCGTGGATCTCGTACTCGGGCTACAACGCGGCGACGCCGAGTACACACGGCCACGTCTTCAGCGTGACGAACACCGGCGTCACAGGCGCCGGCGTGTTCACGAACCTGAACGTCGAGGCCGGCTCGTCGGCATATCCGACCCCGACGAACGACGGCGACCTGCCGGTGGCCGACGTCGTCCGGGACGACGCGACGCACACGCTCTACGTCGCAACCGACTTCGGCGTCCTCCGGGGTGACGACGACGGTGCTTCGTGGCACGTGACGGAGGGGATGCCTCGCTACGAGGTCATGCACCTCGCGATCCAGCCGTCCTCGCGTGAGCCGACCTGCATGGGCCCCGGCCCGTGCAAGCGCGTGCTCTACGCGGCGACGCACTCGCAGGGCATCTGGAAGATGAACCTCGGGTCGGCGCACTAGACCCCAAGCGACCGACGATGAAGAGGGCCGCCTTTCGGGCGGCCCTCTTCACGCTTCGACTGGTTTAGACCGGCCGGCAGGCAGTGGGGCCGTCGACCGGAGGCGGTGGCGTCACTTGGAGCGTGGCTCGGTCGCCTCTCGCGCCGACAGCCTTGATCGTGATCGTCGCGCAGGTGTTCTCGCCGAAGGTTCCAAATTCGACTGAGAAGACCCCTTTGCGCGTCGTCCGGGCGATCTGCGTGGCCGTATCGGTGTCGGTTGCCGCGGTCACGCGAACGCGCTCACGGAGCTTGAAATGCACGCCTTTCACCGTCAACGGCGACCTGTCGACCAGTTGAAGCGTCGGTGTGGAGGATGACTGTATCGCCGCCAGCCCGGCGCCTGACGCTGCTAGTGCCGCGATTGCGGCCAGGATGGGAAGTACTCGGTACATGACGCTGTTTCACTTCCCGCTTCGTGCGAAAGATGAACTCGAGTGAGATGCGTACGTTCCGGGCGACGGTCGTGAATCGGGCGTCCCGCCGCGCCTGACCGCTCAGTAGGCGACCGCGCCGCGCCCGGTCTCGGCCGCGTGCCGCTGCTCGTCGGCGCGGTAGCTCGACCGAACCAGCGGACCTGAGAAGACCGAGCCGAAGCCGAGTGCCTCGCCCTGCTTGCGGAACCAGCGGAACTCGTCCGGGTGCACCCAGCGGTCGATCTTGGCGTGCTTCGCGCTCGGCTGCAGGTACTGGCCGATGGTGACGACGTCGACGCCGTGCTCACGGAGGTCGCGCATCGTCTCGACGACCTCGTCGTTCGTCTCCCCCAGCCCGACGATGATCCCGGACTTCGTCAAGACGGGGTAGTCCGCGAGCTCCCTCGCGCGCGCGAGCAGCCAGAGAGCCTTGTCGTAGCTCGCCTTGGCGCCGCGCATGCGCGCGTGCAGCCGGCGAACCGTCTCGATGTTGTGGTTGAAGACCTCGGGCCGCGCCGCGAGCACCGTCCGCAGAGCCTCCTCTTCGACACCGAGGAAGTCGGGGGTCAGCACCTCGACCGACGCCTCCGGCAGTTTCGTCTTCAGGGCGCGAATCGTCGCCGCGTAGTGGCCTGCGCCCCGGTCGGGGACGTCGTCGCGGTCGACCGACGTGACGACGACGTGCTTGAGGTTCATCTCGGCCGCGGCCTTCGCCAGCCGGAGGGGCTCGAGCGGGTCGGGCGGGTGCTCGGGCTTGCCGGAGTGGACGTAGCAGTAGCGGCACGCGCGCGTGCAGGTGTCCCCGAGGATCTGGAACGTCGCGGTGCCGCGCCCCCAGCACTCGGCGATGTTCGGGCAGCGTGCCTCCTCGCAGATCGTGTGCAGCGACTGCCCGTGGATCAGTTTCTTCACGTCGAAGTAGCGCGAATTCGCGCTTGGCGCGCGGACCTTCATCCATTCGGGCCGCCGCGGCCGCTCGGCTACGGGAAGCGAAGTCTCCACGCGCCCGAGTCTAGTTGCGGCCCCGACGGTTGGCGGCAGCTCGAAGCCCAAGTATCAGTCTGTTACAAAGCTCGGTTTTGGCGGTTCGCCCGGCCTCAAGCCGTTCTCTCGGGACTCGTCGGCGGTTCGGGCCGTGTCGAACTTCGTAACAGTCTGTTACTTGGAAACGGCGGCGCGCTGAACTGGTCGTCCGGGTGCCGATTCCAGCGTCAGCGCGGGTAGGGCTTCCGCCGGAAGTTCGTCGAAGTCGAGATCGAAGACCTCGGCGAGCGCGCCGAGCGCGTGCGGTCGCACTTCGTCGACCGGGACCGGCCTTCCGATCTCTCGTGCCATCGTCGTGAACTGCGCATCCTCGATTCCACAGGCGGTGATCCACTCGGTGAACGGCGCCGGATCGAGGTCGACGTTGAGCGCGTAGCCGTGCGTAGACACCCACTTGGAGATGTGGATCCCGATCGACGCGATCTTCCGCGGTGGGCGTTCCAGCCAGATCCCGGTCAAACCCTCGATCCGTGTTGCCTCGAGCCCGAACGGCACCAGCGTGCGGATCAGCGCCTCCTCGAGGTCGCGGCAGTACCTCTTGACGTCCTGACCGTGCCTCGTCAGGTCGAAGATCGGGTAGCAGACGAGCTGCCCCGGCCCGTGGTAAGTCGACTTCCCACCCCGGTCGGTTTCGACGATCTCGACCTTCGCACCCTGAGGAATGTGCAGCTCGCCCGGCTCCGTTCGCCGTCCGAGGGTCACCACCGGCGGGTGCTCGAGGAGCAGAACTGTGTCCGGAAAGCCACCGCAAAAGACGGCTCCGGCGATGGCTCGCTGGAGATCCCATGCCTCGCGATAAGGGATCTGCTCGAGTTGGGCGATGTATGCCGACCTACCCATGCGCGCAGCGTACCGGCGTCCTAAGAGAGGCCGGCTTTGCCGGCCTCGCTGCACTTGTGCAACTCAGCGAGGGGGCACACGGGGGAAACCGGGTTTCCCCCGTGAAGCCACGCTAGTAGGCGGCCTCGTCCCAGGTCTGCAGCTTCTCGCGCAAGTCGCGCAGGAAGCGGCCGGCCAGGGCGCCGTCCACGAGACGGTGGTCGTACGTGAGCGTCAGGTTCATGATCGGCCGGATCGCGATCACGTCCTCGCCGCGGTCGTCCTGGATCACCCAGGGGCGCTTGACGACCGCGTAGGTGCCGAGGATCGCAGCCTGCGGCTGGCTGATCACCGGCGTGCCGTGGAACGTGCCGTAGCCGCCGGGATTCGTGATCGTGAAGGTGCCGCCCTGGACCTCCTCGGGCGTCAGCTTCTTGTCGCGGGCGCGCTGCGCGATGTCAGTGACGCCGCGCGCAATCCCGAGCAGATTCAGGCCCTCGGCGTGCTTGAGCACCGGGACGATCAGCCCCTTGCCGTCGGCTAGCTCGACCGCGAAGCCGAGGTTGACGTAGTTCCGCGTCACGATCTGCTCGCCGCGGATCTCGCCGTTGATCCATGGGTACTCGCGCAGCGTCTCGACTGTCGCCCGTGCGACGAAGGAGAGGTAAGTCGGATTGACGCCGTAGGCGGCCTTGTACTCCTTCTTCAGCTTCTTGCGGATTCCGACGACCCTCGACATGTCGACCTCGATCGCGCTCGTGACATGGGCCGACGTATCGAGCGAGCGGCGCATGTGCTCGGCGATGCCGCGGCGCATGGCCGTCATCGGTTCCATCTGTTCTCCAGCCTCGGCGACGGCCGGCTGCGGCGCAGGCGCTGCCGGGGCGGGCGGCGTGGGCGCGGCGGGAGCCTCGGTTGGCGGAGCAGCCGGAGCCGCGGGAGCCCCCGGAGCAGCAGGAGCTGCTGGCGCGGCCGTGGGGGCGCCTTGCTCGATGAAGTTGAGGATGTCCTTCTTCGTCACCCGGCCGCCGCGGCCCGAGCCCTGGACTTGGCTCGGATCGACGCCGTGCTCCGAGGCGATCCGAGCCACAACCGGCGAGACGAAGCTCTTGCCGTCGGTGGCGCCGTCGCCCGCCGGCGCTTCGGCAGGGGGAGAAGGCGGCTCGGCCGGAGCCGGTTCAGGCTCAGGCTCGGCGGGCCTTGCTTCCTCGACCTGCTCAGCCCTGGGCGTCTCGCCTTCGGCCCCGGCTGCCGCCGCGGACTCGGCCGCCGCCTCGGCGGTCGCGGGCTCGGGCGGCGCGGCCTGGGCCTGGCCGTTGGCGGCGGGCGCGCCGCCGATCTGCGCGAGCTTCGTGCCGACCTCGACCGTCTCGCCTTCCTGGACGAGGATCTGCGTCACCGTCCCTGATGCCGGCGAGGGAACCTCGGTGTCGACCTTGTCGGTCGAGATCTCGAGCAGCGGCTCGTCGGCCTCGATCTGTTCGCCTTCGGACTTCAACCACTTCGTGATCGTCCCCTCGGAGACGGAAACGCCCATCTGGGGCATTACGACGTCGACGGCGGTTTCAGTAGCCATTGGCTCTCCTAGTACGCAGCGAGGTCGCGTAGCCCTGCGACGACGTCCTCGACCTGTGGGATGAACGCCTTCTCGAGCCCGGGCGAGAACGGCACCGGCGTGTCCGGCGCGGTGATCCGCTTCACCGGCGCGTCGAGATCTTCGAACGCCTCCTCGGCGATCGTCGCCGCGATCTCGCCGCCGAAGCCGCCCGTATGCGTGTCCTCGTGCAGGACGAGCACCTTCGAAGTCTTCCGCACCGACTCGAGCACCGCCTGTTTGTCCCAGGGAATCAGGGTGCGCAGGTCGAGGATCTCGACCGAGACGTCGTCCCCGTCGAGCTGCTGGGCTGCCTCTTCGGCCGTATAGACCATGGCGCCCCACGTGATCACGCTGAGGTCGTCGCCCTCCTGATGCACGCGCGCCTTGCCGAACGGCGTCTCGTAGCGCTCGTCCGGCACCTCGGCCTTGATCCGTCGATAGAGATGCTTGTGTTCGAAGTAGAGGCAAGGGTTGGGATCCTGGATCGCGCTCGCGAGCAGGCCCTTCGCATCCTCGGGAGTCGCGGGGCAGATCACCTTCAGCCCGGGGATGTGCGCAAAGGAGCTCTCGGGATTCTGCGAGTGGAACGGGCCGCCGGAGAAGCCGCCTCCCGACGGGAGCCGCACGGTGATCGGCACAGGCGTGCCCGCGCGCCAGCGCTGCTTGGCGGCGACGGTGACGAGCTGATCCCAGGCGCAGGAGATGAAGTCGGCGAACTGCATCTCCGCCACCGGCCGCATGCCCATGATCGCCGCGCCCGTGCACCCGCCGACGATCGCCGTCTCCGAGAGCGGCGCGTCGATCACTCGCCAGGCTCCGAACTCCTCCTGGAAGCCGAGCGTGACCTTGAAGGCGCCGCCGTAGACGCCGACGTCCTCGCCGATGACGAACACGCGCTTGTCACGGCGCATCTCCTCGCGGAGTCCGTCTGAGATCGCTTGGAGATAGGTCTTCTCCGCCATTACTTGTGGTGCGGCGTGTCGAGGTCTTCCGGCGTCGCGAAGACGCCGTCGGTCAACTTTCCGGCATCCGGCAGCGGCGACTCCTCGGCCCGCGCAAGCGCCTCGTTCAACAGCCTCTTGACCCCGCCGAGGATCTCGTCCTCCTCGTCCTGGGTCATGTCGGCGTGGGCGTTGAGCCACGACCGATAGCGCTCGATCGGGTCGCTCTTGGCCCACTCCTCGAACATCTCCTTGGGGACGTAGAAGGCGTCGTCGTGGACCGCGTGGCCCTCCATCCGCAGCGTCAGCGACTCGATCAGCGTCGGCCCGCCGCCGGTGCGGGCCTTCTCGATCGCGCGCTTCGCCTCGCGGTAGACGGCGAGCACGTCGGTGCCGTCGACGACGACGCCGTCGAAGCCGTACGCCTGGGCGCGGTCGGCGAGGTGCTCGCACGCGTACTCGAGATGCGTCGGCGTCGAGTAGGCCCACTGGTTGTTGTCGCAGATGAACACGACCGGCAGCTGGCGCACACCTGCGAAGTTCATCGCCTCGTGTGCGTCCCCCCGCGCCGAGGCGCCCTCGCCGTACCAGCCGACGGCGACGCGGTTCTCCTCGCGGATCCGGAACGCAAGTGCGCACCCAACCGCAACCGGGAGCATCGCCGGCAGGTGGCTGACCATCGCGAGCAGGCCCAGGTTCGAATCGGCCATGTGGACGTTGCCGTCGCGGCCGTGGGTCGGCCCGTCGGAGCGGCCCATGTACTGGGCGAAGATCCGCCAGGGCTCGACGCCGCGTGTGACGTGGACGCCCATGTCGCGGTGGAGCGGCGTGCCGACGTCGTTCGCTCCCATCGCCGTCGCGACCCCGACCGCCGACGCTTCGTTGCCGCGCCCTGTGTAGAACGAGCCGGGAATCTTCCCCTGCTTGTAGAGGATGTGACCCCGCTCCTCGATCCCGCGCGTGATCACCATGTTGCGGTAGATCCCGAGCAGGTCCTCGCGGTCGAGGCCGGCCTCCTTGACCTCTCTCAGCGAGCCGACCGGCTCTGCTTCCCGGATCGCCATGGCCGACGCATGCTAACGACTCCACCTACCATCACCCGCAATGAGCTCCGACCGCTTCGCACACGACAAGTTCTTGATCGAGCAGCTGGTTCGGCCGATCGTCAATCTCTACCGCGTGACGCCGCTCGCGGCGGGCGAGGCGCCCGCGGGCGGCCCGGTCGCCTTCGTGCGGCAGAAGCGAATGGCGATCAAGGAGGACATCCGCTTCTACGCCGACGAAGGCGAGCAGGAGGAGCTGTTCCGGATCAAGGCGCGGTCGTTCCTCGACACCGGTGGGGCGCGCTACGACGTTGCGGCGGCCGAGGGCTCGGCGATCGGCGTCCTCCACCATCAACTCAAGTCGCTCGTCCGCTCGACCTGGCGGGTGACGAACGCCGATGACCAAGAGGTGGTCGTCGCGCAGGAGCGGAGCCTGCCGATGGCGATCGCTCGGCGCGTAGTCGACTTCGTCCCCTACGGCGAGTGGGTGCCGATCCCGTACAACTTCGACCTCCTGAGCGACGGCCGCACGATTGGGCATCTCAGCCGGAAGTTCCAGCTTCGGGACCGCTACGTGCTCGACGTGGGCGGCGACGTGGACCTGCGCCTCGACCGCCGGCTCGCGATCGCGCTCGCTGTGGGGCTCGACACGCTTCAGAACCGCTGATCCTGGACCTTCCTCTCGAGTTCCTATCGCGTCGGGGCTTTTCTGAGCGTTCACGGCCGGCGTCTGGCTCCGCCAGGGCAACCGTTCACGCAGCGGTTGGCCGAGGTTGGGTCTGCCGACACGCCGAGCCCGGGGTGCTGGAGGCTTCCTTCCGGACGCGCTTCGTCCGGGGTTACCTGATCGCGCGCGTCGATCCGTATAGCGGCTGATTTCGGCCCCGCCGCAAGCTCGGCCGCCAGGCGGAGGAAGGCGCACCCTCAGTACAGTCCAAGACGTGGGCAAGGCCGCGGACTGGCTGCGCGAGGAGCGCCGGAAGACGCTCGGCGACTGGGTCGCCGTGTGCCTGCAGTGCGGGGCCGCTCAGCGCTGGTTCGAGGAGTTCGAGGCCGAAGTACCCGAGCGCTGCGGGCAGTGCGGGGGCGAGCTGCTGCACCGCTGCCCTTCGTGCAACGCGCCGTTCTCCTCGATCGCAGACGTCGAATGTGAGCAGTGTGGAACGGAGCTGCGGCCGAACGAGCTCTTCGGTTCGCGAATCCGGCGTGCCTGAGGCGCCGCTCGTCGACACCGAGGCCGGGCTCGTCCCGCAGGGCGACGGCTGGTTCGTCGTCAACGTTCGTGACGCGGCGTGGCTGCGGAACGATCACTTCGGCGCGCGCACGAGTTTCGAGGCCGGGGGACGTCTCGCCCGTGAGCTTCCCGATCTCGAACAGCACTCGTTTCCGGAGGTCGGCGTCACGGTCTACGTGCTGCCGCCAGGCCGGCCGAGCACGATGTACCACGCCGAGTCCGGGCAGGAGAGCTTCCTCGTCCTCCGGGGCGAATGCCTGCTGGTCGTCGAAGGACAGGAGCGACAGCTGAGCGCGTGGGACTTCTTCTACTGCGCGCCAAACACGCAGCACGCATTCGTCGGCACCGGCGAGCAGCCTTGCGTGATCCTGATGGTGGGAGCTCGCGGGCCCGAAGGGACGATTCTCTACGCGCGCAACGAGACGGCGCTGAAGCACCGGGCCGGTGTCGAGCAGGACACGTCCTCGCCGCACGAGGCGTATGCGCCGTTTCCGCACTGGCGGCTCGGCCGGCCTGACGGCTGGGACGATCTGCCCTGGGTTAATGCTTGATCTGTGAGAAGCGGATCACCGTGACCGTCGCGTCGTCCGAGACCTCACGGTTGTAGAGCTGCCCGAGGAAGTGCGCCATCTCCTCTGTGCGCCGGATCTCCGGGTTGTCGTGCTCGATCTCCCTCGGCGAGAGATCCTGCAGCGTCTTCACCTCGACCTTGTCGATCACGGCCTCGAACACTTTTTCCCGCGGGCTGTAGCGGGCGCCCGCGAGGACCTGGACGATCATGCCCTTCTTGTACTTGCCCGACTTGTCGCCTAGGCGGATCGTCGCCGTCTTGCGGCCGGAGCGCAGTTGGTCGGCCACCATCGGGGAGTAGAAGTTGAGGGCGTACATGGCTGCGGTCAGGTGAGCGAAAGCCGCGCAATCATAGGGTCCTGCTCCTCACGGAAGCTAGGGCTTTCTCGGCCATCTCGCGCTCGCCGCCGTAGGCGAGCAGCTTCGGCGCCTCGTCGAGCGGAAGCCAGCGCACCTCGTCGACCTCGTGAGCGGTCTCCGGCGGCAGGTCGCCGAGGCGTCCGTTCGTGTAACGAAGCAGGAAGAAGCTGACGATCTTGAAGATCCGCTCGCCGGCCCAGGTGTAGGTGTAGCGGACGTCGCCGAGCTTCTCGATCAGACGCCCCTGGGCGCCGGTCTCCTCGTGAACCTCGCGGAGCGCCGTCTCGCGGGGGTCTTCGCCGGGCCCGATGTTCCCCTTGGGTAGCGCCCAAAGGCCCGATTTCTTGCCGGCCGGCCGGATCGCGGCGAGCACCCACTCGCCCTTCAGCTTCCGCACGAGCACGCCGCCTGCTGAGAACTCCCTCCTCACCGCCGGTTTGTAACACAGCGGAGACCGCTACAACCGACAAGGCTTGCGCAGCCCGCTTCCCGCCGTATAAACTCGCCTGGCACTCCACATCTGAGAGTGCCAAGCAGTGTCACAAAGTCCGTATCAAGGAGGCATCTGGATGGATCTACAGCCGCTGGGAGATCGCCTCATCGTCGAGGTCCTCGAGGAAGAGGAAACGACGACGAGCGGGATCGTGCTGCCCGACACCGCGAAGGAGAAGCCGCAGCGCGGCAAGGTCCTCGCGGTCGGCCCTGGTAGCCGCAACGACGAGGGGAACATCATCCCCATGGAGATTGCGGAGGGCGACGAGATCATCTTTTCGAAGTACGGCGGCACCGAGGTCAAGCTCGGCTCCGACGACGTCCTGATCCTGCGCGAGTCCGATGTGCTCGCCAAGGTGATCGGGACGCGTGAGCCGGCCGGCGCCGCGGCCTAGTACAAAAGCAAAGGGAGGAAACTGAATGGCTCACAAGGAGCTGAAGTTCAACGAGGATGCGCGGCGCTCACTGGAGCGCGGCGTCAACATCCTCGCCGACGCGGTCAAGGTCACCCTTGGCCCGAAGGGCCGGTACGTCGTGCTCGACAAGAAGTTCGGCGCACCGACAATCACCAACGACGGCGTCACGATCGCGCGTGAGATCGAGGTCGAGGACGTCTTCGAGAACCAGGGCGCGCAGCTCGTCCGCGAGGTCGCCACGTCGACGAACGACGTCGCCGGCGACGGCACCACGACGGCGACCGTGCTCGCCCAGGCGATCGTTCGCGAGGGCCTCAAGAACGTCGCCGCGGGCGCGAACCCGATGGCGCTGAAGCGCGGCATCGAGACCGCGGTCGACTCCGTCGTCGAGGACCTCAAGGGTCAGTCCAAGGAAGTCAACGGCAAGGAGGACATCGCCCGAGTCGCGACGATCTCGGCGCGTGAGCGCGAGATCGGCGACGTGATCGCCGACGCGATCGAGAAGGTCGGCAAGGACGGCGTCGTCAACGTCGAGGAGGGCCAGACCTTCGGGCTCGAGCTCGAG
>VAXH01000011.1 GCA_005883955.1 Actinomycetota bacterium
GAGCCAGTCCTCCGCCAGGCCGTACAGATCCGCTCGCCGGCGCTCCCACGTTCCGGAGGGAGGCACCCGGACGAGATCGACCCAGATCGCCGTCCCGGGCCGCCAGACGATGCGACCCAGAGCCTGCAGTTCTCGCAGGCGCAACGTCTCGCCGCCCGCCAGCAGCTTCCGCAGCTTTGCCGCGGCGCGCTCGAGCTCGCGATCCTCCGCCTGCTGCACTCGCCGCGCCCAGGCTTTCCGCTCGGCCCTGATCGCCAGGATCATCGGCCAGTAGTCGCGGCTCGACGCGACATGGATCGTGTTCCGCATCATCATCGCCTGGACGACGCTGCGCCGCTCGAGCGCGCGGGTCAGCTGCTCGCGCTCGAATCCTTCGAGGCGCGACCAAAAGCCGATGTATGCCGAGGGCGCGTACTGGGTCTGCAGGCAGCCCACCCGCTCTGCGGCGCGGGCGAGCGGCAGCTTCGCGCGCTCGAGCAGCAGCTGCCGCGCAAGCACGGCACGGTTCAACGCACGCTCGGTGAGCACACGCTGGGAGCCCGCCACGGGGCGCCAAGTTACAGTCCGCCGGTGGACATCGTCCCCGAGCCGATCGAGCGCTATGCCGAGGAGCACACCTCCCGGCCGGAGGCCTTGCTCGCGCGGCTCGCGAAGGAGACACGCGAGACGCTCGAGTCTCCGCAGATGCTCACGGGCACCGTCGAAGGTCGCTTTCTCGAGCTGCTCGTCTATGCGAGCGGCGCCAGGCGCGTGCTGGAGCTCGGCACCTACAGCGGCTACTCCTCGCTCTCGATGGCGGCGGGCCTGCCGCCGGGGGGCCGGATCGACACATGCGAGCTGGACGAAAGCCGCGCTGCCGTCGCGCGCCGCTACATCGACCAGAGCCCTTACGCCGACCGGATCGAGATCCACCTCGGCCCGGCGCTGGAGACAATCGGCCGGCTCGGGGGCGAGTTCGACTTCGTCTTCATCGACGCGGACAAGCCGAACTACGTGAACTATTACGAAGCCGTCGTGCCGCGGCTGACCGAGCGCGGTTTCATCGCCGCCGACAACACGCTCTGGAGCGGCCGCGTCCTCGACGAGAGCGAAAACGACGAGGGCACGCGCGCGATCAAGGAGTTCAACGAGCACGTCAAATCCGATCCGCGCGTAACTTCGGTAATGCTCACGGTGCGGGACGGCGTCACGTTGATCCGCCCGAAGGGAGGAGACTGATGGCGGTCAAGCTGCATCGCTGCAAGAACGTCTGGGTGAAGCTGCCGGGCCACCCCTGCTGGAAGGTCCAGAAGGCGCTCGACGAGCAAGGCGTCGACTACGAGCTCGTCAAGGAAGAGTGGAGAGGCGACCGGGAGAACACCGTCGAGCACACAGGCCAGAAGAAGTTCCCGTGGATCGAGTTCGAGGACGGCTCCATCTACCGCGAAGAGTCGAGAGACATGGCCGAGACGATCCGATCCGGCCGGCTCGAGGAGAAGCGCGGCACCGGCTCGCCGGCCCCAACCTCGCCTTAGACGCGGCTAGACTTCGCCCCCCGCGGGGCTATAGCTCAGTTGGGAGAGCGCCTGGATCGCACCCAGGAGGTCGCCGGTTCGAGTCCGGCTAGCTCCACAAGGAAAAGGCCCGCACTGCGGGCCTTTTTGTTCTCTGAGTTGGCGACGAAAAACTCCGAAAACGGCCGTGGTCAAGTTTTGGTCAAGTAGCTCGATCGCTCGGCCTTCGAGTCAATGAGTGGCGTCGAAGGCCTTTCCGTTCCGTTTGATACCCGGCGATCGTCGTCGATCAGGCATGCCGGAAGTAGATGCGGCCGCAGAAGCCGCCCCTGAGCAGTGCCGTCCCGCGTCGTGCGCTAGAAGGCCTTAGTCAGGAGCACGACTGCGACGCCAAACTGGGTTCTTCTGCATGAGCAGAGCGAGCACAAACGAGCACCAAGCGTGGCGAGAACCTCAGCCGCGTACGTCGCGCGAGACTCGCCGCCAGGGGAGGCCACGGCCGGCTCGAGCAGGAGATCCTGCGGCACAACGAGGCGTTGCAGCTTGCCGCGCCGCGCCCGCTCCCACAATCGAGGCCGCAGCCCGCAGGCGCTTCTGACGCAAGCCGCGGCCGGGCAAAGCGGTCGTCGCCGGAACGCTCGCGGCGGCATACGTACTGACCTTCGGTGCCGCGCGAGCAGAAAGTTGACGCAACCTCGCCCGAGTGAGATCTTTCCCTGAACTGGGGTCAGATGAGAAGGCGTTCGTTCTACCTAGCGACCGCGGCGCGCGCAGTAGCGCAGCCGCGAGTGCGACTGCTCGGGCTGGTTCTCGTGCTCGCGCTCGGCAGCCCCGCCTCCCGGGCTGCGTCTCAGCCCGCCTCACTCCGTCTCCCGGCGTTCGCCCCAGACCACGTCCTCGTCGGCTTCGACACGGGGACTCCAAGAGCGGTCGAACGCTCGCTCGAAGCGTCGGTCGGCGCGCGCGAGCGCGGGGCCGTTGGCGCCGCGACGCACCTGCTTCAGGTCGCGCCTGGAAGCGTCCTCGCCACGGTCGACGCCCTCAAGCGGCAGGCAGCGGTTCGCTACGCCGAGCCCGATTGGATGCTCGCTGCCGATCAGATCCCTAACGATCCCGGCTTCTCCAACGAATGGGGCTTCTACAACACTGGACAGACAATCGACGTCGACGAGAACACAAGCATCTCCGGCACGCCTGGCGCCGACATCAAGGCCAGCGCTGCCTGGGACGTCACCACCGGCACCGCTTGGGACCCGGCCACGAATCCCGCAGCCCCGGTCGTCGGCGTAGTCGACAGAAGCGTCTACTACTACCATCCCGATCTGGCTCCGAACATGTGGTCGGACCCACTGCCGTTCGACTTCAAGTACAGCTACACCGACAGCAGCGGCGCATCTCACACCGACACGACCTGTCCCACGGGCTCGTACGGCTGGGATTCGATCCGCCATCTCTGCGACCCCTACGACCCGGCCGCGGTCCCGTGGCACGGGACGATGGTCAGCGGCATCATCGGCGCAAAGGGGAACAACGCGTCAGGGGTTGCTGGAGTTAATTGGAGCGTGCGGATCATGGGCCTCCGCTGGGACAAGAACCCCTGCCTCTGCGGGTACACGTCGCAGACGATCGAGGCGATCGAGTACGGGGTGCAGGCCAAGCGGATCTGGGACAACGGCGATTCGGCGGCCGGGATCGCTCCCCATACAGCGGGCGCCAACGTGCGTGTCCTCAGCAACTCCTATGGTTGCTGCTATCCGGTCAGCACGAGCACCGGCAAGCTCCCCTATGACCCGGCCTTGCTCGACGAGGTCCGAAAGGCGGGAGACGCGAACATCCTCTTCGTCGCCTCCGGCGGAAACAGCTCCTACAACATCGACCCCCCGAACTACTCGCATGGGCACTACCCCTGCAGCTTCGACAACGCGAACACGTTCGGTTCCTACGACGCGACGACGGGCAGCTTCACCCCCGATACTTATGAGCAATCGCTGGGGCCGGCAAAGAACGTCATCTGCGTCGCCTCAAGCGACTACAACGACCAGCGCTCGAGCTTCTCGAACTGGGGGCCGCACACGATTCAGCTCGCCGCCCCGGGTACGAATATCTACTCGACGAACCAGGTCGGCTCCTACAGCTTCGGGAGCGGCACCTCGTTCTCGACGCCGTTTGTCTCCGGCGTTGCAGCCCTGCTCCTCTCCCTTCAACCGGACCTGGACGCCGTCGCGCTCAAGCACGCGCTCGTCGGCACATACGCGCAGGAGTCGACTCCATACACAGGCTGCCCCTGCGGCTACCAGGGGGGCGGCGCCGTCGATCAGCTCTCTGCCTTCAGCGGCCTACTCAGCACGGGCGGCGGTCGCCTCGACGCCTGCGCAGCGATTCCGGGATGCGGTAGTGATTTCGCGCTCGCCGCCTCACCCGCAAGCCAGTCCGTGACGCAGGGAGGCGGCACGAGCTACACGGTCACGATCAGTCGAAGCGGGGGCTTCGCCAGCTCGGTCAGTCTGAGCGTGAGCGGGCTTCCGAGCGGTGCCACTGGCTCCTTCAACCCCAATCCGGCGACCTCGTCGTCCATGCTCTCGGTGACGACGAGCGCGAGCACACCGACCGGCACCTACCCGCTCACGATCACTGGCGTCAGCGGCGGCCGGACGCACACAACCACCGTCACGCTGGTCGTCAACCCGCCATCCGGCCCAGACTTCAGCCTGGCCGTCTCCCCGACCAGCCAGACCGTCATCCGCGGCGGGAGCACGACCTACACAGTCACGATCAGTCCAAGCGGCGACTTCGCCGGCTCGGTCAGCCTGAACGTGAGCGGCCTCCCGAGCGGGGCCACTGGCTCCTTCAGCCCCAACCCAGCGACCTCGTCGTCCACGCTCTCGGTGACGACGAGCGCCAGCACACCGATCGGTAGCAAGACGCTGACCGTCACCGGCGTGAGCGGGAGCCTGGCGCATAGCACGACCGTCACCCTTCTGGTGAAGAGGAAATAACCTTCCGACCGCCGAAGCCCGGGTACGAGCGCGCCCTGATCCGGCTCCTCTATCGAAGCGGCCTCCGCTGCGCAGGCGCTCGCCCTCTGCCCTCCCGACGTCCAGCTCTGCAGAGGACGCGTGGGTCACCAAGGCTCCGTTTCTCTCGCCACCAGGCGACGCGCTGATAGCGGGCATTGAAGAGGCTCCTACTAGGCTGCGAACGTGGTCCTTCGAGGACGTCTCGGGCCGCTGACGGAGCGGCCCTTCCGGCTCCTGTGGTTCGGACGGACCGGCTCCTCGGTCGGCGACGCACTGATTCCGGTGGCGCTCGCCTTCGCGGTCCTACGGATCGGTGGCGGGGCCACCGGGCTCGGGGTCGTGTTGGCCGCGTTCACGATTGGCCGGGCGTCCCAAAGCTTCTTGTGCTCGGGTTCGTTCGCGAGGTGCGTCAGCTGCGGCGCAAGAGGCGCCGGAC
>VAXH01000012.1 GCA_005883955.1 Actinomycetota bacterium
GACCACGATCCCGTTCGACCAGGTCAAGGCGGCGATCAAGCAGCAGGAGCTGCAGCAGAAGAAGCAGGACGCGTTCACGAAGTGGTGGAACGACACGAAGAAGGACTTCGCGAAGAAGACGAAGTACCAGGTCGGCTACGAGCCGCCCGCCTCGGCAACGCAGACGACCACCACCTGATTTGACTCTCAAGGAGGTCTCGGCGGGACATGGCCTGAGTTGTCGGAGCGCGCTGCTCGCCCCGAGGCTGCGTCCTTAGTCGCGCCAATAGTTTTGACTATTGACGCTCCCTGCGTCCTTCCCTCGGAACGACCATCGCACCCCGACAACAAGCAACGTCCCACCAAGACCTCCTAGCCGCGCTGCTCGAGCTCCAGCAGCTCACGGAGCGGCTGCGGCGGGATTGTCCCTGGGACCGCGAGCAGACAGCCCGCACGATCGTGCCGCACACGGTCGAAGAGGCCTACGAGGTAGCGGACGCGGCCGAGCAGGGCGATGACGCCAAGCTGCTCGACGAGCTCGGCGATCTTCTCTTCCAGGTCTATTTCCTCTCGCTGCTCTTGGCCGAACGGGGTGAAGGTGACCTCGAGCAGGTCGCGCGCGGGATCCACGAAAAGCTCGTCGCGCGCCATCCGCACGTCTTCGGCGAGGTCGAGGCCAGGACGGCCGGCCGCGTGCGCGCGAACTGGGAGCGCCTCAAGCGCGAGCAGGAGGGTCGGGAAGGAATCTTCCACGACCTTCCCGGCAACCTGCCCGCGCTGATCTACGCGCGGAAGATCCAGCGCCGTGCGGCCGCTGCCGGGTTCGAGTATCCGGACACGACCGGAGCTCTTGCCGACCTGGACGAAGAGCTCGCCGAGCTGAAGGAGGCGGTGGCGCGTGTCGGTGAAAGCTCCGCCGAGACCGAGCCGGACGCCTCGATCGCGGGCGAGGTGGGCGACGTCCTCTTCTCCGCGGTCAACGTCGCGCGTCACCTCAACGTCGATCCCGAGATCGCCCTTCGAACCGTCAGCGACCGCTTCGTCGCCCGGGTCGAAGAGGCGGAGCGGCTCGCCGCCCGTGAGGGCCGCCGCTTCGAAGAGCTGCCGCTCTCCGAGCAGGACGGCTACTTCGACCGGGCCAAGGAGACGCTCGCATGAGCGCGATCGCGAGCGTGCACGCGCGGCAGATCCTCGACTCGCGAGGCAATCCGACCGTCGAGGTCGATGTTCGCCTCGACTCCGGGGCGTTCGCTCGCGCCGCGGTGCCTTCGGGCGCGTCAACCGGCGTCCACGAGGCGGTCGAGCTCCGCGACGGCGAGCATGCCTACGGGGGCAAGGGCGTCATGAAGGCCGTCGCGAACGTCGACCGCGAGCTCGCCGACACCGTCCGGGGGCGCGATCCCTTCGACCAGGTCGGCATCGACCGGGCGTTGATCGAGCTCGACGGGACGCCGAACAAGGGCAGACTTGGGGCGAACGCGATCCTCGGCGTTTCGTTGGCAACCGCGAAGGCTGCGGCGGCCGAGCGCGGGGTC
Source organism: Actinomycetota bacterium (assembly GCA_005883955.1). Taxonomy (GTDB): domain Bacteria; phylum Actinomycetota; class Thermoleophilia; order Gaiellales; family Gaiellaceae; genus 13-2-20CM-68-14. The sequence continues at coordinate 1,515 of VAXH01000012.1, forward strand.
CCGCTGTTCACGCACCTCGGCGGAGATGACGCCGTAACGCTGCCTGTGCCGATGCTCAACGTGATCAACGGCGGCGCCCACGCGGAAAACTCAATCGATCTGCAGGAGTTCATGCTCGTCCCCGTCGGCGCCGACAGCTTCGCCGAGGCGCTTCGCCTCGGAGCAGAGGTCTACCACTCCCTCAAGCAGGTGCTGCACGGCCGCGGGCTCGAGACTGGCGTCGGCGACGAGGGCGGGTTCGCGCCGAACCTCGAGTCGAGTGAGGCGGCGATCGAGGCGATCCTCGAGGCCGCTGACCGCGCCGGACATCGGGACCGCGTGGCGATCGCGCTCGACCCGGCCGCGAGCGAAGTCTTCCGGGACGGCGTCTACCGCTTCGAGGGACGGGAAAAGCGCAGCGACGAGATGCCGGCGTTCTTCGCGGAGTTGGTCGAGAGCTATCCGATCGTCTCGCTGGAGGATCCGCTCGCCGAGGACGACTGGGACGGGTGGGCGCAGCTGACCGCCGAGCTCGGCGACCGCGTCCAGCTCGTTGGCGACGACATCTTCGTGACGAGCTCGGATCGTCTGCGGGAGGGAATCGACCGCAAGGTGGCCAACTCGATCCTCGTCAAGGTCAACCAGATCGGGACGATCACTGAGACCCTCGAGGCGCTCGAGCTCGCCCGGACGAGCGGGTACAGCATGGTCATGTCCCATCGCTCGGGCGAGACCGAGGACGCGACGATCGCCGACCTCGCGGTTGCATACAACACGGGCCAGATCAAGACCGGCGCTCCGGCGAGAAGCGATCGCGTCGCCAAGTACAACCAGCTGCTGCGGATCGAGGAAGAGCTCGGCCCGCGTGCCGTTTACCCCGGTTGGGATGCCTTTCCGCGCTTCCCGCGCTAATCCACCGGGCCCCCGCGACCGAAGAGGTCATCAGCGCAGGCGCGTCGAACAGCCGGAGCTAGGCTAGAAGATAGTGAGAGACCAACCGCGGAGAACCAAGATCGTCGCCACGATCGGACCCGCGAGCGGCACCGCCGCAGGAGTGCGCGCGCTCGTCGAGTCCGGGATGGATGCCGCGCGGCTCAACCTGTCCCACGGCAGCCGCGAGGAGCACGCCGAGCGCGCTCGGCTCGTTCGTGACGTGCAGGAGTCGATCGGCCGCCCACTGGCGTTGATAGCCGACCTCCAGGGCCCGAAGCTGCGGATCGGCGACCTCCCCGGTCCGGTGACGCTTGCCCGCGGAGACGAGGTGGTCGTGACCGGCGACGCGAGCTCGAGTAACGGTGAGTTGCCGGTACTGCCGGCCGTGATCGGCGAGGTGCTGCAGCCCGGCCATGAAGTGCTGATCGACGACGGCCTGGTCCGCCTCCGAGTCGAGCGCATCACGCAGGGTCGGGCCGAGTGCGCCGTGCTCGCCGGCGGCGTCGTCAGCTCGCACAAGGGCGTGAACTTGCCCGGGGTCCCGGTGCCGATTCCCTCGCTGACGCGGAAGGACATGGACGATCTGGAGTTCGCAATGGCGCTCGACGTCGACTTCGTCGCCCTTTCGTTCGTGCGCTCCGCAGCCGATGTACGCGATCTCAAGGATCTGATCAGGCAGGCCGGCTCGACGGCGAACGTGATCGCGAAGATCGAGAAGGCGGAGGCCGTCGACGCTCTCGACGCGATCCTCGAGGATGCCGATGCGATCATGGTCGCGCGCGGCGACCTCGGTGTCGAGATCGGTCCGGAGCTCGTTCCGCTGCTCCAGAAGCGCATCATTGGCGGAGCCCTCGATCACGGGAAGCCGGTGATCACGGCGACACAGATGCTGGAGTCGATGGTCCACCAGCCGGAGCCGACGCGGGCCGAGGCGAGCGACGTCGCGAACGCGATCCTCGACGGCACCTCGGCCGTGATGCTCTCCGGCGAGACGGCGATTGGTGAGTTTCCGATCGAGGCCGTGACGACGATGACGCGGATCGCCCGCGCCGTCGAGCCGAGTCTCGGTTACAGGCACCAGCTGCCGGAGGCCGGGGAGGAGCCGACTGTGGGGCAAGCGATGTCGAACGGCGCCTGCGACCTCGCCGAGACGCTCCAGGCGGCGGCGATTCTGGTGCCCACGTTCAGCGGGCGCACCGCCTCGGCGGTCGCACGCCTGCGTCCGCGACGGCCTGTGCTCGGACTCACGCATCACGAGTTTGCCTGGCGGCAGATGGCGATCGAATGGGGTGTGATCCCGCTACGGATCCCGGAATGCGCCGACGTCGAGGAGCTCTGGGACCGCTCGGTCGATGCTGCCCGCGAGTCCGGCGTCGTCGAGCCCGGCGATCGAGTCGTCATCACGGCGGGCACGGCGGTCAACATCGCCGGGTCGACGAACGTGATCAAGGTCGAGACGGTCTAAACGTCGAGCAAAGGCAGGACCGCGCGCTCGCCGCGCGAAGATCGACGGCCCATGGCCGCTGCCCGAAACAAGCGCAAGCGCCGGCCGCGGCGGGGGGTGCTCGTCCGCCGCTGGCTGGGCGTCGGGGCGCTCTGCCTCGTCGGGCTTCTCTACTACCGCCCCCTGCACACGTACGTCGACACCCGCCAGACGCTCGTCGAGCGCTCCGACCAGGTCCAGAACCTCCGCGACGCGAAGCTGCAGCTGCAGCGCAAGCTTGCCGACACCTCGAGCGACTCCGCGCTCGTGAGGGAAGCCCGCCGGCTCGGACTCGTCAAGCCCGGCGAGCGCCTCTTCATCGTCAAGGGGATCGGGGCGTGGAAGCACGCGCAACATACGATCAGGGGGCATGGACGATGAGGCCGTCGTCGCGCGACAGCTCGGTCGCCCGCCCCGCGCCTTCCGGCGCGTAGCCGTCCGCTGCCCTTACGGTCTGCCCGCCGTGACCGAGCAGTGGCCGCGCGACGCCGACGGCGCGCCCTTCCCGACCACGTACTACGCGACCTGCCCGCAGCTCGTCGCGGCGATCTCGCGGCTCGAGGCGGACGGCGGCGTCGAGCGCTGGACGCGCGCCGTCGAGGAGGACCCTGAGCTTCGCGAGAGCCTTGAACGCGCGAACGAGGAGCAGCGCGAGCTGCGGCCAGAGCTCCCGGGCGGGATCGCCGGGTCGACGCGCACCGGCAGCCTGAAGTGCCTTCACGCGCACGCCGCGTTCGCGCTCGCGCGCCCGGGCTACGAGCTCGGCGAGCGCATCCTGGCCGAGGTCGCGCCGCTCTGGCCGGATTCAGGCTGTTGCAGTGCGGAATAGGTCCGCTCACATGCCGATCGCCCTCGATCAGACCCGCCGGGAGTGGGAGCTCGGTCATCGCCGGCTCCAGCAGGAGGTCCGCGAGACACCCGGCGGCCAGGTCTGGCTCGACGAGCTCGAAGCCGTCACCGCGGAGCTCCGCCGCCGAGTCGGACAGAGCTTCACGCTCGCCGAGCTCGCAGCTGCGTACACATCGGCCGAAGTCTGGAGTCGGGAGGCCGTTGAAGACGCCGAGCCCGCGAGCGGCTGGCCGCGGCGGCTCGCGACGGTCACCGATGCTGCGTTCCACCTCTACTCGCGTGGCGCCGTGGACTACGAGCCGTGACGCCGTCAACGTCGCGCCGGGACGGCCGTGGCCTCCGCGGGCGCCGCCGGGGCCGGCGGCGCCCAGCTCGGAAAACGATCCTCCTTGGGTTCGCGCTCGTTGTCACTTTCGCCGTCGGGGTCGCGCTGGGACAGGCGCTGCACGACAACCCGCGTCCCGGCGGTGTGCAGACTTCTTTCAGGACGCTGCCACCGCTGACCGGGACCCGATCAGGTTAAGAAGCTGCAGCTTTGGGTAGCTTTCGAGCGTGGCCCGCCGTGAGTTTCCGGGAAGACGAGCCCCGACGAGCGATCCGGACTGGTTGACGCTCGGCCAGGCGGCGAAGTATCTCGGCGTCGCCCAGAGCACGATTCGGAAGTGGTCCGACCAGGGCCGCGTGCCCGCGTTCTACACGCCGGGCGGGCACCGTCGCTATCGCCGGCCGGACCTCGACAACTTCCTCAACCGCTCGGGCCCGGGCGGCTCGATGCAGCAGGGCCCGCTCGTCCTGATCGTCGACGACGACGAGCGGGTGCGCGAATACGTGCGCGTCAATCTCGAGATGGAGGGGTACGCGGTGCGCGAGGCCGGCAGCGCGAACGAAGGACTGGGAGTGCTCGAGGAGGTCTCGCCCGACCTGATCTTGCTCGACGTGATGATGCCCGAAGTCGACGGGTGGGAGATGCTCCGGCGCGTCCAGGAGCGGCACGGAGTCGGTGCGATTCCGGTCGTGATGTTCAGCGGCAAGGTCAACGAGCAATCCGCCGAGGAGGCGACCGCTCGGGGGGCGCAGGGCTTCGTCGGCAAGCCTTTTGACCCACAGCAGCTGATCGAGCACGCCAAGCAGCTGCTACCAGCCTGAGCAGCGACCGGCAGCTCGAGCGCTGGGCGGTCCACCACCGGGTCGGGTGGCTCAATCCGGTCTTCGAAGGTCTGTCCTGGATCGGCGGCCAGGGACTCGTCTGGCTCGCGATCGCAGGCGTGCTCGCCGTCTGGTGGAGACGACCGCCGCTGTTCCTGCAGGTCGCGATCGCCGACCTCACCGGGCAGCTGATCTCGTACGGCCTCAAGCAGTGGATCGGCAGAGAGCGGCCCTCCGAGGTGTACCCGTTGCCGAAGCCGCTCGTCCGCGCGCCGCATGACGGTTCGTTTCCCTCCGGCCACGCGACCGCGAGCTTCGCCTGCGCGACGGTCCTGGCCTTTTACGCGCCTCGCGCGGCGCCCCGCTTCTTCCTGCTCGCTGCCGCGATCGCCTGGTCGCGCGTCTACGTCGGCGTGCACTACCCCCTTGATGTGCTCGGCGGCGCCGTCCTCGGGATCGCGATCGCTATAGCTCTTCGCTGGCTGTCAATAAACCTGCCCCGATCACCGCGAGCGACGCCAGCAGGCTGATCCAGATTCCGATCCCGCGTCCGCCCGCGGGCAAAAATTCGTCGGGGATCGAGATCAGGCGGATCAGGACGAAGATCGTCGAGAGTGAGCCGAGCGCGATCACGATCAAGCTCTCCGGAACCGTCGGTGGTAGCTCGATCCCGGCCTCACGGAGCGCGACGAGGGCGACGACCGCCAGCCCGATGAAGAAGACGAGCTTGCCGAGCGTTCCGGTGTGCCAGCCGATCACGCCGATCGTCGGCCCGACCGAACCAGACCCCGCATACCAGTCGGTGAAGGCCGAGATGCTGAGCACGAGTCCGGCGATCCAGGTAACGCGCTCGCCGAGCGCCGTCATCCCGCCCGGCATCGCCTGAATCCGGTCTGCCGGCCTGCGGCCGGCGCCGCCGGGGGAGAGGGGTTCCTCAGTCGCCACGGTGGAAGTATGTGCATTTTCGTGGTTTGATTCGCATGTCGCCGACCGAAGGGGTTGTGATGAGTGCGTTCCGCCAGGGTCCGACCACAGCCGCCGACGGCGATGAGATCCAGCTTTCCGCCGCCGGCGACCATGTGAAAGGCGAGTTCCGCTGCGCCGACTGCGGATACGCGATCACGGTCTGCCGAGAGCTTCCTCCCTGCGCGATGTGCGGTTGCGAGTCCTGGCAGGCGAGACCCTGGAGCCCCTTCGCCCGCGCGTTGGCGACCTCGACGGCCTCTCACGCCTCAGAGCCGCTTTAGGAGCCCCTTTCACAATGAAGCACTGTGCCGCCGGGCCGCGCTGGGCGGCCCCTGGCGGCGTCCTCAGTCGCCCCGTATCAACCGATACGGGCGCTCCCTGCGTCCTTGCCAGGAACCGACCATCGCACCCCGGCGACGAGGCCCCATTATGAAAGGAGCTCTAAAGGCCAAACAGCCTCTGGACCTGATGCCACATGGCGATGCTCAGGTAGACGCTGAGCGCGAGCAGGGCCAGTACGATCAGCCAGAAGCGAACGTTCGCCGCGCGCCGCTCGCGGGTGCGCCGCAGCCGGGCCTCCCGCCGCGCCCGCTGGCGCCGATATTCGCGACGGACGACGCCGGGGTCGTAGACCGGAACGTCCGGCGGCGTCTTCCTTGCGGGCTCCGCCATCCGCGGAAGTCTAGTAGGCGCACGAGGCGACGCCCGGCCTCCGCGCGTGCCGCCATACTTCCCGGTGGGGGGCGATGAGCATCGAATCGGGCCGGACGACGGGGGCAGCCGAGGGCGCCGCGGCGCTCGCAGCGCTGACGAGTGCGCTGCGGCGGTTGGCCGAGGGCAGCCCGCTCGATGACGCGCTCGAGACGATCGCCGAAGCAGCCGCCGCCGCTGTCTCCGCCGAGGTCGTCGTGGTGCGTGTGCTCGACGAGAGCCGCCGGTCGCTCGAGGCCCGAGCGGTCTCGGCGTCATCGACCTCGATCGCGGCCGAGCTGCAAGGCTCACGAGTCGCGCCGTATGAGGACGGCGACGTCCTGCGCTCTACCGGGTACCGGCTTGGTCTCAGCGTCTCGCTCGCGCTGCCGATCGCGCTCGGGGATCGCGCGCTCGGCCGGCTGGAGCTCTTCCGGCGCGCGCAGCCCTTCACGGCCGAGGAAGAGGCCAT
>VAXH01000013.1 GCA_005883955.1 Actinomycetota bacterium
CGAAGACATCGCCGAGGCCGAGGAGCTGCAGACGATTCTCAACCAAGCGGGGATCGCGTCGGAGCTCGAGCCGGCGGTCGACCATCATCCGCGGGCGAACGAGGACACGCCGCAGAAGGTGCTCGTGCCCGAAGACTCGCTCGAGGCTGCGCAGCACGCGATCGAGGCGCTGACGGATCCTGACGAGCTCGTCTCGGACGCCTGACCAAGGCGGTAGGGCCCGTCCGGATTTCGACGCCCGGGCCGCCGATTACGAGCGGCTGCGTCCGGTCGACGAGAACTGGCTCGAGGTCTTCGACGTAGTCGTCCACGAGGCCGACCTCCGCGGCGCGCGTGTGCTCGACGTCGGTTGCGGGACAGCGAAGTTTGCTCGGGTGCTCGCCGAGCGCGGGCTGGCGCGGGTCTGGGGAGTCGACCCGTCCGCGCAGATGCTCGCCGAGGCACGCGAGCGTGTTCCGTCCTCGGTCGGGTTGAAGCTCGGAGAGGCGGAGCGGCTGCCGTTCAAGGCCGGGTATTTCGACGCAGCGGTGCTCTGGACGGTCGTCCACCTGATCGAGCGGCCGCTCGCCTTCGCGGAATTGCAACGCGTGCTCGCGCCGGGCGGACGGGTGGCGATCGTGACCTTCGCGCCGGAGCACTTTACGAGCTACTGGCAGAACGACTTCTTCCCGTCGATAGCGGAGATCGACCTGGCCCGCCATCCGTCACCGGAACAGCTGACCGCGGAGCTGCAGGCCGCGGGCTTCGAGGCTCCGCGCTTCGTCCGGCTGCTCCAGCGAGCCGAGCTGAGCCGTGACGTGGCGCTGGAGCGAATCTACGGCCGCTCCATCTCGACCTTCGACCTGCTCGACGAGGACGAGATCAGAGCTGGAACCGAGAAGGCGGAGCGGGAGCTCCCAGCCCGCGTCGGCTACGAGGTGCAGTACCTGCTCGCGTTCGCCCGGCGTTAAGGTCCGCCAAACCGACCGAGGAGGAAGCGATGGCGAAGCAGCTGAATTGTGGCGACGTCGGCTTCGACTGCCAGGCGCAGTTCAACGCGGACACTGAGGAAGAGATCATGAGCCAGGCGGCCGAGCACGCGCGGAGCGAGCACGGCATGTCCGAAAGCGACCTGCAGGCGCACGAGGGAGCCATTCGGGGCGCGATCAAAGACGTCTAAACCAGGCGTGTCCTCGTGCCTGGCACCGGGGCACGGCTCGGCGAGACGGCCGAGCTCTGTGGGCAGATCGGACGGATCGCTTAACTGCGCGGTTCGTCGTCCCATGCGGACTCGTCCCCATGCCTGGCACCGGGACACGCCTCGAACGGACGGCGCGCTGCCTAGATCTGCCAGGTCCCGTTCAGCAGAACCGGGACTTCCTTGCCGTCCCCGGTGATTCCGGTGACCTGGACGTCGTCGCCGCCGATCATGAAGTCGATATGGATCGCGCTCTTGTTGATCTTCGGCACGTCCTCGGCGCCGACCGTGATTTCGTAGGCATTCCCCAACGCGATGTGGCTCGCGGCGTTCTCGTCGAGCAAAGTGTTGTAGAAGGTCGTGCCGAGCGTGCCGATCCTGCCCTCGCGATCGACGAGCGCGAGCTCGCCGAGCCGCGAGGCGTCGGCGTCGTGGTCGGCTCGCTCGCGTAGCATCTCCGCACCGCTGTCGGCCTGGATGTCGACCGCGTGCCCGCCCTCGAAGCGCACCTCGAGACCGCGGACGATCGTGCCGGCGACATCGAGCGGCTTGGTCGCCCGGACGACGCCGTCGGCCCGGGTCGGATCCGGCGTCGTGTAGACCTCTTCCGTCGGGATGTTCGGCATGTGCTCGACGCCGTCGACGGTCGACGCCGAGCCGCCTTCCCAGAGCGAGGTCGGCAGAAGGCCGACCGTGAGGTTGGTCCCAGGCCCCTCGAGGCGCATCGCATCGAAACGTTGCTCCGTCAGGCGGGCGGCAACCGAATGCAGTGTCTCCTTGCGCTCGCTCCAGGCCGCGATGGGATCGTCCTCGTCGAGCCGGCAGACGTGGGCGAGCTCCTCCGTCAACCGGGCGAGGGCCGCCTCGGCGTCGAGGTCCGGATAGACGAGCTCGGCCCAAGGTTGGGTGGGGAACGGCATGATCGTCCAGTTCACGAGCCGTTTGTTGATGATCTCGAGCCGCTCCTGGATATCGGGAAGCTGGTCGCGGCCGGCGCGCTTCGGGTCGACGCCGTTCAGGATCCCGGGCGAGACCCGCGGCACGAAGACGATCCTGGCGGCGTGGACGTCCCCGAGCTGAAGCATCCGCTTCCCGTACCACTCGGGCACGAACTCGAGCGTGTCGTCGGGGGCGTGCTGGAGGCGCGCCTTCTTCACGTACGGGTCGAAGTAGGTCGCGTCGACGAAGCGGGCGCCGCGTTCGTAAGCGCGCTCGGCGACGGCGCGAACGATCGGCTCCATGCCGGTCTCCGCCTCGATCGTGACGATCTGTCCCGGCTGGACGTTGGCGCTGAAGTCGACGGCCAGGTCGGCGAAGGCTTGGAGAGTGCGGCGTTCCACGACGCCGGAGGATAGTGGCTCGGCGATCCGCGGACGCACGTCGTCCGTTTGACCCGCTAGTCTCCCGCTCGACCACGAACCCCTTTAACCCGGTCCAAGCATGATGGACACGGAGCGCGAGACGGTTCTACTCGACCAAGAAGCGGTCGAGCGGACGCTCTCCCGGATCGCGCACGAGATCATCGAGGGAAACCCCGAGCTCGACCGGGTCGCGCTCATCGGCATCCACACCCGAGGCGTCCCGCTCGCCCAGCGCCTGCGCCGGCGGATCGCCGATTTCACCGGCTTCGAGGTCGCGCTCGGCCAGCTCGACATCACCTTCTACCGCGACGACGTCCACGTGCGCGGCGGCGAGGCGCCGCAGCACCCGCAGCCGCTCGTCCGCGACTCGAAGCTCGACTTCGCGCTCGACGGGATGACCTGCGTGCTCGTCGACGACGTCCTCTACACGGGCCGCACGATCCGCGCCGCTGTCGAGGCGCTGTTCGACTACGGCCGCCCGGCGCGCGTCCAGCTCGCCGTCGTCGCCGACCGCGGGCACCGCGAGCTCCCGATCCGCCCCGACTACGTCGGCAAGAACCTTCCGACCGCCCCCGGCGAGCGGGTGAACGTCCGCCTGGAGGAGAACGACGGCCGCGACGAGGTTGCGATCGCACCCGCGGCCGCGAGCGTGGAGGTGGAGTCATGAAGCACCTGCTGGGAATAGAGGGACTCACCCGAGCCGAGATCGAGCGCATCCTCGACCGCGCGGAGAGCTTCGGAGCGGGAGCTGAAGAAGCTGCCGACCCTGCGCGGCAAGACGGTCATCAACCTCTTCTACGAGTCCTCGACCCGGACCTCGTCGAGCTTCGAGCTGGCGGCGAAGCGGCTCTCCGCCGACACGATGTCGATCAAATCGGCGGGCTCGTCTGTGGACAAGGGCGAGTCCCTGAAGGACACCGCCCTCACCCTCGGCGCCTACGACCCGGACGTGATCGTGATCCGCCACCCGCAGATCGGCGCGCCGCAGCTGGTTGCCCGCTACACGGGCGCTCACATCGTCAACGCCGGCGACGGCAAGCACCAGCACCCGACCCAGGCGCTGCTCGATCTCTACACGATCTCCGAGGAGCTCGGCCGGATCGAGGGCCTCCACGTCGCGATCGTCGGCGACGTCCTCCACTCACGGGTCGCGCGCTCGAACATCCAGGCGCTCGCGCTGATGGGCGCGCGCGTGACGCTCGTCGGGCCGCCGCCGCTGATCCCGCGCGGGATCGAGGCAATGGGCTGCGAGGTTTCCTACGAGATCGACGCGATCAGGGCCGCCGACGTCGTCTACGTCCTGCGGATGCAGCAGGAGCGGATGGCCGAGGGCGCCAACTTCGTTCCCTCGCTGCGCGAGTACACGGCGCGTTGGGGCGTGACGCCGGAACGGCTCCGGCCGGGCCAGAAGGTGATGCACCCCGGGCCGATGAACCGCGGCGTCGAGATCGACCCGGTCGTCGCCGACGCGGCGGACGCACTGATCGAGCAGCAGGTGCGCTCGGGCCTCGTCGTCCGGATGGCGGTGCTCTACGACCTGCTCACACACGGGCCCGCCGGCGTCCAGTCCGCGGCCCTGCACGAGATCGGAGCCGCGTGATGCTGTTCGGCAAGCGGGGTAACGACGATCTCGTCATCCGCGGCGCGCGCGTGATCGACTCCGCGGCGGGCCTGGACGCCGTGCTCGACGTCCGCGTCGACGGCGGCACGGTTGCCCAGCTCGGAACCAAGCTGGAGACGAACGCGCACCGCGTCGTCGACGGGCAGGGTCTCGTGCTCGCGCCCGCCTTCGTCGACCCGCACGTCCACCTGCGCACGCCGGGCCGCGAGGACGAGGAGACGATCGCTTCCGGCACTGCCGCCGCCGCAGCGGGCGGCTACTGCGCGATCCTGGCGATGCCGAACACGGAACCAGCCGTCGACTCGGCGGCGGTGCTCGGCTCGCTCGCGGAGACGGCGCAGTCCGAGGCGGAGGTGCCGGTCGGCTTTCTCGCGGCGATCACGCGGAACCAGGGCGGGGCCGAGCTGACGGAGATGGCCGAGCTAGCCTCCGCCGGCGCCGCCGGGTTCACCGACGACGGGCGGCCGGTGGTCGCGCCCGGCCTGATGCGTCGAGCACTCCAGTACGGCGCCGTCACCGGCCGCCGGCTGGCTCTGCACTGCGAGGAGCCGACCCTCTCGAAGGGCGGCCAGATGCACGAAGGTGCGGTCTCGGCCGAGCTCGGCTTCGAGGGCTATCCGTCCGTCGCCGAGAGCGTCGTGGTCGAGCGCGACCTGGCGCTCGCCGCCTACGAGCGGCAACCGCTGCACCTGCTTCACCTCTCGGCGCGCGAGTCGGTGGAAGCACTCTCCCGCGCGCAGGTTGCCGGCGTCGCAGCAACGGGCGAGGTGACGCCGCACCATCTCTGCCTGACCGACGATGCGGTTCGCTCGCTCGATCCGAACGTGAAGATGAACCCACCCCTGCGGGCCGAGGAGGACCGGCAGGCGCTGATCGCCGGCCTCCGGGACGGCACGATCGCCGCCGTCGCAACCGACCACGCCCCGCACGCGCGCCACGAGAAGGAGGTTCCCTTCGAGGCGGCGCCGTTCGGCGTCACCGGCCTCGAGACCGCCTTCTCGGCGCTCTACACGCACCTGGTCGAGCCCGGGCTGCTGAAGCTGGAGACGCTGCTCGAGCGGATGTCCGCCGGGCCGGCGCGGGCGTACGGGCTCGACGCGCCGCGGATCGCCGTCGGGGCACCCGCGAACCTCGTCCTGCTCGACCTGCAGGCGACCCGGCGAGTCGCCGAGAGCGACTTCCGCTCGCGCTCGGCCAACTCGTGGCTGCTCGGCGAGACGGTCAAGGGCCAGGTACGAATGACCGTGGCGGCCGGGCGGGTCGCTTTCGGGTCATGAGCGGCGGCCTTCTCGCACTCGAGGACGGCAGCGTCTTTCGGGGCGAATCCGTCGGCGCCGACGGTTTTGCCTTCGGCGAGGCCGTGTTCACGACCGCAATGACGGGCTACCAGGAGATCGTCACCGACCCGAGCTTCGCCGAGCAGATCGTCACCTTCACCGCGCCGATGGTCGGGAACTACGGCGTCGAGCACGTGCGTTCGGAATCAACCCGGGCGCACGCGCGCGCGGTCGTCATGCGCGAGGCGCGCGGGCCGGCCTGGACGGACTGGCTTCGGGAGCATGGGCTCGTCGCCCTCACGGGGGTGGACACGCGCACGCTGACCCTCCACCTGCGCGATCGAGGCGCGATGCGCGCGATCGCCGTCGCAGGCGACGCATCGGTGGACGAGGCAATCCGGGCTGCGCAAGCGCACCCGGGACTAGTCGGGCGCTCCCTAGCGGCCGACGTTTCTTGCACTGAGCCGTATGTTGCGAGCGATTCGGGCAGGGCCCGAATCGCGGTGGTCGACTATGGCTGCAAGCGCTCGATCCTGCAGCGACTGGCGGCGGCCGGCGCCGCGGTGACGGTCTTCCCACACTCCGCACAGGTGCGCGATCTGCACGCGTTCGAGGGGATCCTGCTCTCGAACGGCCCCGGGGATCCCGAGCCGCTCCATGACGAGGTCGAGACCGTGCGAGTGCTGCTCGGTCGGGTTCCCATGTTGGGCATCTGCCTCGGCCACCAACTGCTCGCGCTCGCGACCGGGCACGAGACCTACAAGCTTCCCTTCGGTCACCGTGGCGCCAACCATCCGGTGCTGGACAAACGCTCCGACCGCGTGCTCGTGACGAGCCAGAACCACGGCTTCGCGGTTCGGGCGAGCGCGGCAAAGGAGGTCACGCACGTGTCGCTCTACGACGGCACCGTCGAGGGTCTCGACTTCCCCTGGCTGCGCGCGCGCTCGGTGCAGTTCCACCCCGAGGCCGGGCCGGGCCCGCACGATGCGTGGCCGCTACTGGACGAGTGGGTTGGGGAGGTGTCCCTTGCCAAGGCGGCGTGACCTCCGCTCGATCTGCCTGATCGGCTCGGGGCCGATCGTGATCGGGCAGGCCTGCGAGTTCGACTACGCCGGGTCGCAGGCGTTGAAGGTGCTGCGCGAGGACGGCTTCCGGACAATCGTCGTCAACTCGAACCCGGCGACGATCATGACCGACCCGGGCTTCGCCGACCGCACCTACCTGCCCTGTTGCCGACGCTCGGCGGCCAGACCGCGCTGAACCTGGCGCTGGAGCTCGTCGCCGAAGGAGTGCTCGAGGCCCTCGACGTCGAGCTGATCGGGGCCGGCCCCGACGTGATCCGCCGCGCCGAGGACCGGGAGCTCTTCCGCGAGACCGTCCGGCTTGCGGGGCTGAAAGTGCCCGAGTCGACGATCGTCACCGACCCTGCCGATGTTCCCGTCGATCTGAGCTTTCCCGTGATCCTGAGGCCGGCGTTTACGCTCGGCGGGCACGGCGGCGGGACGGCGCGATCCTGGGACGAGCTTCAGGCTCTCCTCGACCGAGCTCTCACCGAGAGTCCTGTGCGCCAGGTCCTGATCGAAGAGAGCCTCTTGGGCTGGGACGAGTTCGAGCTCGAGGTGATCCGCGACCGCCGCGACAACGTCGTCATCGTCTGCTCGATCGAGAACCTCGACCCGATGGGCGTCCACACCGGCGACTCGGTCACGGTCGCGCCGCAGATGACCCTCTCCGATCAGGCGTACCAGGAGTTGCGCGACGCGGCCATCGACGTCATCCGCGCAGTAGGCGTCGAGTGCGGCGGCTCGAACATCCAGTTCGCGCGCCATCGCGAGAGCGGGGAGCTGCGGGTGATCGAGATGAACCCGCGCGTCTCGCGCTCGTCGGCGCTCGCCTCGAAGGCGACCGGCTATCCGATCGCCAAGGTCGCGGCCAAGCTCGCGGTCGGCTACACCCTTGACGAGATTCCGAACGACCTGACCGGCACCACGCCGGCCAGCTTCGAGCCGACGCTCGACTACGTCGTCGTCAAGGCGCCGCGGTTCGCGTTCGAGAAGTTCCCGGGCGCCGAGACCGAGCTCGGGACCCAGATGAAGTCGGTCGGCGAGGCAATGGGTATCGGCCGCACGTTCACCGAGGCGTTCCTGAAGGCGATCCGCTCGCGCGAAAGCGACGACAAATCGGCCACTCCGTGGCCACGATTTTCCGTCGTGCCAGAAGACGTCCATCCATGGTTTCGTTCTGAGATCGAGCGCGTGCACGCCGCGCTCGATCGCGTGACGTCCCTTGACGATCTCGTTGCCGAGGACTGGGTGCGGCTGAAGAGACTCGGCCTGTCCGACGCCGACATCGCCGCCCAGTGCCGGACGACGGAGGAACAGGCGAGAGCGAAGCGGCGTTCTTGGGGGGTCAAGCCTGCCTTCCGCCGCGTCGATACGTGTGCGGGCGAGGTCGAGGCCGGGTCGAACTACCTCTACTCGACCTGGGGCGAACAAGACGAGGCGAACCCGGCGCCGGGCCGTTCAGTCGTCATCCTCGGCTCCGGCCCGAACCGAATCGGCCAGGGGATCGAGTTCGACTACTGCTGCGTCCACGCGGCGAAGACCTTCCGGGAGCTCGGCTACGAGGCGGTGATGGTGAACTGCAACCCGGAGACCGTCTCGACCGACTACGACACCTCCGACCGGCTCTACTTCGAGCCGCTGTGCACCGAGGAGGTGCTGGCGATCTGCGACCGCGAGCGGCCGGTCGGCGTCGTGACGCAGTTCGGGGGCCAGACGCCGCTGAAGCTCGCGAAGGCGCTCGAGGCCGCCGGCCACCGCGTCCTCGGCACCTCTCCGGAGGCGATCGATCTCGCCGAGGACCGAGAACGTTTCGGGGCGCTGCTCGACGGGCTGCAGATTCGCTGCCCGGACTGGAGCACCGCGACGACGCCGGACGAAGCCGTCGTCGCCGCCGAGCGAATCGGCTACCCGGTGCTCGTGCGGCCCTCGTACGTGCTCGGAGGGCGGGCGATGCGGGTCTGCTACGGCCCCGAGGAAGTGCTCTTGGCGATGGCGAGCGCCCACGGACGCGTGCTCCTTGACCGCTTCCTCGAGCAGGCACTCGAGCTCGACGTCGACGCGCTCTGCGACGGCGAAGACACGTACGTCGCGGCCGTGATGCAGCACGTCGAGGAAGCCGGCGTCCACTCGGGAGATTCGGCCTGCGTGCTGCCCGCGCCGGCGCTGAGCCCGCTCGAGCGGACGTACGTGGATGAGGTCGTCCGGGAGCTCGGCGCCGCCCTCGGAGTCGTCGGCCTCCTCAACGTCCAGCTCGCCATCGCCGAGGGCGAGCTCTACGTGCTCGAGGTCAACCCGCGCGCCTCCCGGACCGTGCCGTTTGCGAGCAAGGCGAGTGGAATCAACCTCGTCGCAGCGGCCTGCCGGCTCGCCGCCGGCGCGAATCTGGGCGAGCTCGACCTGCCCGCAGACCCGACGCCGACGCAGGTCAGCGTCAAGGCCGCGGTGCTGCCCTTTGCGCGCTTCCCCGGCGCCGACCCGGTGCTCGGGCCGGAAATGCGGGCGACGGGCGAGGTGATGGCGACCGCGGCCGACTTCCCGACCGCGTTCGCGAAGGCCGAGCGCGCCGCCGGTCGCGCGCTGCCGGCGGGCGGGACGGCGTTCATCTCCGTCTGCGACACGCACAAGGAGGCGATCGTTCCGGTTGCCCATGCGCTCGTGGGGCTCGGTTTCGACCTCGTCGCGACCGCGGGAACGGCGCACGTGCTCGCTGCCGCCGGTCTCGCGGTCGAGTACGTCCGCAAGGTGACAGAGCCCGGCGAGGGGCCAACGGTGGTCGATCTCGTTCGCCGCGGCCGCTGCGACCTCGTGGTCAACACGCCGCAGGGCTCGGGCGCCCGAACCGACGGCTATCTGATCCGGGAGGCTGCGCTCGCCGCGCGCGTTCCGTGCATCACGACGATCTCGGGCGCCGCCGCGGCCGTCGAGGCGATCGCCCACGCGCAGCCGGAGATTTCCGTCTCTCTCCAGGAGCGAATCAGTGCAGTCCGAGCGAGCTGAAGTCACCGGCACCGAGCAGATCGGGCCCTACACGCTGCTGCGGGTCGCCCGCGGTGGCCTCGACCCGGGAATCCCCGGCCAGTTCTTCATGCTCGAGGCGCCGGGACGGCCGCTGCCGCGCCCGATGAGCCTCTGTCTCGCGCCGCCCGCCGAGCTCGCCTTCCTGATCGATCCAATCGGCCCGGGTACGCGGGCGCTCTGCGCGCTTGAGCCCGGCGATCGGCCCGCGATTCTCGGCCCGCTCGGCAACGGCTACCGGCTCGACGTCGAGCGACCGCTGCTGGTGGGCGGCGGGATCGGGATCGCGCCGCTCCCGTACCTCTCCGAGGCGCTCGGCCAGCCGCCTGCCGTGCTCGGCTTCCGCAGCGAACTGCACGCCGAGGCGGCGCACCTCGTTCCGAACGCGGAGATCGTCGTCGAGCCGACCTACGTGACGGAGGTGATCCCGCCGGGCCACGACGTGCTCGCCTGCGGGCCGGAGCCGATGCTTGCGGCCGTTGCGGCGCTCGAGCCGGCCGCCCAGCTTGCGTGGGAGGCGCCGATGGCCTGCGGGTACGGAGCTTGCTACGGCTGCGCGGTGGAGATCGCTGGGGAGATCAAGCGTCTGTGCGTCGAGGGGCCTGTACTCGCCGCCGAGGCTGTCGCCGCATGAAGCTCCTGAACGCTTCTGGTTGCCTCGATGCCCTGACAGCGCCGGAGGTGGCGCGCTCCCTCGATGCCTTCGTGACCAAGACCGTGACTCCGCTGCCGCGGGATGGAAACGCGCCGCCGCGAATCGCCGAGGTCGAGCACGGAATGCTGAACTCGATCGGGCTGGCAAATCCGGGAATCGATCGCTTCCTCGCGCACACGCTGCCGCGGCTGGGCGAGCTCGGCGTGCCGGTCTGGGTCTCGGTCGGCGCCTTCGCAATTGCCGACTACGCCCATCTCTGCGACCGGCTCGACGACCGGCCCGAGGTCGAGGCGATCGAGCTCAACGTCTCCTGCCCGAACGTCGACGATGTCCCGGCGAGCGTGGGGGAGATCGTCGCCGCCTCGCGGGCAGCGACCCGAAAGCCGCTCTACACGAAGCTCTCGCCGGCGACGGCGGACATCGCCGAGGTCGCCCGCGCCGCGCAAGAGGCGGGTACGGACGGGCTCTCGCTCGTGAATACGATCCTCGGCCTCGCCCTCGACGAGCAGACACTGAGGCCCCGCCTGTCCCGCGGCGCGGGAGGCCTCTCGGGAGCGGCGCTGAAGCCGATTGCGCTCGCGGCCGTCTATGCCTGCTACGCGGCGACGGGCCTGCCGGTCGTGGGCATGGGAGGGATCGCGTCCGGACGCGACGCGCTCGAGCTGATCGCGGCCGGTGCCGAGTCTGTTGCGCTTGGAACGATTCTCTTCTCCGACCCCGGTGCGCCTGCGCGGATCAGAGCCGAGCTTGCAAGCGAGATAGCCGGCCTCGGCGTTGGCGAGACCGACAACGCAATCGGCCTCGCGCACACCGAAACGGCCCCGGCTTCCGAGTCGCCCGGCGCCCCGCAGCGATGTCTTCCCAGTAAACATCCTGCAAATCGAGCACTTTCTTCATGGTTGACGGCCTCGCCCCACTTGTTAGTATGCGGCGTTCGTGCCAGCGCTCAAGACTCAGGCCCAGGCACCGCTCCGCTCGCTGGATCAGCGCATGGAAGCGCTCAAGCGGGCGAACGACATTCGCGTCCGCCGGGCCCAGCTGAAGAAGGACCTCAAAACCGGCACCGCCAACATCGACGACGTCCTGCGTAATCCGCCGGACTACGTCTCCACGGCGAAGGTCTTCGACATTCTGATGGCCGTGCCCAAGTTCGGCCGCGTCAAGGCTGCCCGGTTCCTGAATCAGTGCCGGATCAGCCAGTCGAAGACCGTTGGAGGGCTGTCTGAGCGCCAGCGCGCCGAGCTCATCGGGCTCTTCAACAGGTAAGCGCCCGCCCGTCTTCGTCATCACCGGCACCTCCGGCGAAGGGAAGAGCACCCTTGCGCGGATGCTGCTGCCGCGACTACTGGTTCGTGAGCCGTGAGGAGTTCGACCGCAGGCTCGCGAACGGCGACTTCCTCGAGTGGGTCGAGTGGCCATGGGGCGAGCACAAGCGGGCGGGGACCCTCTGGTCCGAGATCGAGCGCATCACGGGCAGCGGACGGCCGGTTCTGCTCGAGCTCGAGACGGGCGGCGCGTTGGCCGTGCGCGACCGGATCCCGGGCAGTGTCACGATCTTCATCACGGCCCCGAATCGCGAGGAGCTCGAGCGGCGCCTCCGTGCGCGCGGCACCGAGAGCGAGGGCGAGATCGAGGAGCGGCTGGTGCAGGCGCTCGAGCAGAGCAAGCTCGCCGGCGAGTTCTCCTACACGATCGTCAACGACCGTCTGGAGCGGGCAATCGACGAGCTCGAGGGCATCGTCAGAAGAGAGATTGCGACTGCAGGTACCATCTCCGAACCGTGATCCATCCCCGCATCGACGAACTGCTGGACAACGTGGACTCGCGCTACGCCCTCGTGATCGTGGCTGCGAAGCGGGCCCGGCAGATCAACAACTATCACCATCAGCTCGGCGAAGGCACGTTCGACCAGTTCCTGCCCCCGCTCATCGAGTCGCGCTCGAAGAACTACCTGACGATGGCGCTCGAAGAGGTCTCGGAGGGCAAGATCAAGTACGCGTACAAGAAGTAGCGACGACGAGAGCCGCATTTCGTCCGCGCCGCGTCGCGTTCGAGCGTTCGAGGTGCCGGCGCTTTCCCAGGCCCTTGTAACAGTCTGTTACGAGCGGTGTTCGGCCTGAGCATGCGGTTCGGGCGGACGTTGGTGGCGGTTCGCGGCGTGTCGTTCTTTGCAACAGACTGTTATTGAGCTCTGCGGACCGAGCCCCGGCATCGTCGTTCCAGGCTTGCGCCAAGGGGCAGAATGTTCGTATGGCCCGAGTTCTCCTCGGCGTGACGGGCGGAATCGCGGCCTACAAGGCGGCAGAGCTGGCGCGCCTGCTCGTCAAGGCCGGGCACGAGGTGACGCCGATCTTGACCGACGAGGCCGAGACTTTCGTGAGCGCGAAGACGTTCGAGGCCCTCGCCCGGCGGGAGGCGCCGCGGGCGCTCTACCCGCACCTGGTCCAGGCCGACCTGCTCGTGATCGCGCCGCTGTCCGCGAACACGCTCGCGAAGCTTGCGCATGGGCTCGCCGACAACGTGCTCGCGCAAACCGCGCTCGCCTTCGAGGGGCCGGTGCTCGCGGCGCCGGCGATGAATCCACGCATGTGGGCTCACGCGGCCACGCGCGCGAATGTCGCCAAGCTCCGCGAGCGCGGGGTCGTGCTCGTCGGGCCGGACGAGGGCGAAATGGCCGAAGGAGAGTGGGGCGTGGGCCGGATGAGCGAGCCGGAGGAGGTCTTCACCCGTGTGGAGGCTGTGCTCGCGAGACTGCATCAGCTCGAGGGCAAGCGGGTGCTCGTCAGCGCCGGCGGAACGCGAGAGCCGCTCGATGCCGTGCGCTTCATCGGCAACCGCTCGTCGGGCCGGATGGGCGTCGCGCTCGCCGAAGAGGCGAGGCTGCGCGGTGCCGAGGTGACACTGGTTGCCGCGTACCTTGCGGTGCCGCCCCCGGGCAAAGTCGAGCTGGTGGGCGCGCCGACGGCCGCTGAGCTCGAGCGCGAGATGCTCGCCCGCTCGGACGCGGACATCGTCCTGATGGCCGCCGCCGTCGCCGATTACCGGCCCGAAGAGCAGAGCGCCGGCAAGCGGCCGAAGAACGCCGAGCCGTGGACGATGACGCTCGAGCCGACGGGCGACGTGCTCGCGCAACTCGGCGCACGGCGGCGTGACGGGCAGCTGCTGATCGGCTTCGCCGCCGACCACGGCGACACCGGCCTCGCCCGCGCGCGCGAGAAGCTGGCCGCGAAGCGATCCGATCTGATCGTCTTCAACGACGTCTCGAGGGACGACATCGGTTTCGACGCGGCCGAGAACGAGGTCGTGCTGGTCTCGGCGGTGGGAGAGCGGCGAATCCGGAAGGCGCCGAAGGAGCGAATCGCAAGTGAGATCCTCGACGAGATCGTGAAGCTGGTGTCGAAGTAGTGACCCTTTCAGCAATACGGCATTACTGGAAGAGGCATTGATGGACGACCCGCTGCGGAGCGCCGCGGCCAGGATCGGATCCGACGAGGCGATCCGGCGCATCGTCGCGAACCTCGGCGGTGTCGTCCACGCGCCCGACGAGACGCTGCAGCTGACCGTCCTCTGCCTGCTGGCGGAGGGCCACCTGATCATCGAAGACCTGCCGGGGGTGGGGAAGACGACGCTTGCGAAGGCGCTGGCACGCTCGATCGACTGCTCCTTCTCGCGGCTGCAGTTCACGCCCGACCTGCTCCCGTCCGACGTCACCGGCGTCAACGTCTTCAACCAGCGCTCGAACGAGTTCGAGTTCCGGCCCGGGCCCGTGTTCGCGAACCTGCTGCTCGTCGACGAGATCAACCGCGCTTCGCCGAAGACCCAGGCGGCGCTGCTCGAGTGCATGCAGGAGCAGCAGGTGACGATCGACGGGCAGACGTACGAGCTGGACAGGCCCTTCATGGTCATGGCAACGCAGAATCCGATCGAGTACGAGGGCACCTATCCGCTCCCGGAGGCGCAGCTCGACCGGTTCACGATGCGGCTCTCGCTCGGCTACCCGCCGCTCGCCGACGAGGCGAAGATGCTCACCGAGCAGACGAGCGATCCGCCGCTCGAGGCGCTCGAGCCGGTGACGACGGCCGAGGAGGCGCTGGCCCTCGCGGACGAGGCGAAGGCGATCTACGTCGAGGAGAGCGTCAACCGCTACGTGGTCGCGCTCCTGCGGCAGACGCGCTCCGACACGCGGCTCTACCTCGGTGCGAGCCCGCGCTCGGGGATCGCGCTGCTGCGCGTCGCGAAGGCGCTCGCGCTCGCCGACCGCCGCGAGTTCCTGCGCCCCGACGACGTGAAAGCCGTCGCGCCCGCCGTGCTCGCGCACCGGCTGATCCTCGCGCCCGAGGCCCGCTCCGCCGGCCTCTCCGGCGCAGACGCGGTGCGCGAGGCCCTCGAACGCACCCCG
>VAXH01000014.1 GCA_005883955.1 Actinomycetota bacterium
AGCTCTCTCCGCGAGGCGCGCCGCGCTGCAAGCGAACTCGTCGTCGTCGACTCCGCGCTCCGCGACGAAGGCGAGCCCGACGAATGGCAAGAGCGTGTCCTGAACGACGGCTCGCGCTGGCGGGTGTACAAGCGCTTCTTCGACCCGGACCTGCTCGCCGACGAGCTCGGCGGCGGCCGGACGCTCTTCGCGGGCCGCTGGTTCGTCGCCGTCCAGGCATGAGCCCGAAGCGTCGCATGCGATCCAGGATGAGCAACCGGGCGTGACGCGCAGGCGCTCGAGCTATCGCTCCCTGCAATCGCTTCAGCGGGACAACCGCGTTTGCCGCGCCTGCGTCGAAGCCGGCTACCCGCTCGCGTCGCTGCCTGTCGTTCAGCCCTACACAGGACAGCGCGCGTACATGTTCGGCCAAGCGCCTGGCGTTGTCGAAGGCCGGGAGCGCCGCCCGTGGCGAGGCCGGGCCGGCAGGACGCTTCGCCGCTGGCTCCAGCTCGAGGAGGACGAGTTCTACGCGACCTTCTACTGCGCCTCGGTCACGCGCTGTTATCCGGGCAAAGCACCTTCGGGAAGAGGCGACCGGACGCCGGCGCCGCGGGAACAGGAGCTCTGCTCCTTCTGGCGAGAGTGGGAGCTTGGGCTGATCACGCCGAGACTGATCGTCCCGGTCGGCGGCCTAGCGGTACGACGGCTGCTCGGCCTGAAGAGCGTCACCGAATGCGTCGGCGAGCGTTACGAGAACGAGGGCGCGGTTGCGATCCCGCTCCCGCACCCTTCGGGAGCGAGCGGCTGGCTCAATTCCCCTGCAAACCGGGCGCTGGTCGAACGCGCCGCTGCGTCGATTCGCGCCGAGCTCGCACGGGTCGGCGACGCCCCCGCGTGCGGCTAGATTCCAGGAATGCCCGAGACACCGCGCTACCGCCAGACGTTCTTCCGGCTGCTTGGGTTTCTCCGCCCGTACAAGCGCTCGCTCGTGATCTCGACCGTCTTCGCGATCGGTTACCAGGCCAGTCAGATCGCGCTCGTCTGGCTGACGAAGAACGTGATCGACGACGCACTCACCCCGCATGACTCGCGCAAGCTCTGGCTGTTCGTCAGCGGCATCGTCGCGCTGGGAGTCGTTCGCGCAGTCCTGATGTTCGGCCGTCGGATGATCTCGGGCCGGCAGGCGCTCGCGGTCGAGATGGATCTGCGCCAGAGCCTCTACGCCCACCTCGTCAGGCTCTCGTTCGGCTTCTACGACCGTCACCAGACCGGCCAGCTGATGTCGCGGGCGACCGTCGACCTCCAGGGCGTTCGCTTTTTCCTCGGCTACGGCCTGATCTTCTTCTTCCAGAACATCCTCACCGTCGTCTTCGTCACCGGCGTGTTGTTCTTCTTCCAGTGGAAGCTGGCGCTGATCGCGCTCGCGATCACGCCGGTGCTGGTCGTGCTCGCGTACCGTTACAGCCACGTCTCGCACCCGACGCTGCGCGAGGTGCAGCAGAAACTCGCCGACGTGGCCACCGTCGCCGAGGAGAACATCGTCGGCGTCCACGTCGTCAAGTCGTTCGCGCAGGAGCCCAAGGAGCGCGAGAAGTTCCAGGCCCGCACCGAGGCGGTCTTCGACCAGACGATCAAGGCCAACCGGCAGCGTGCCCTCTACGTGCCGCTGATCTCATGGGTGCCGCTCGTCGCGCAGGCCGCGGTGCTGCTCGTCGGCGCTCGAATGGTCACTTCCGGCGAGCTCTCGGTCGGCGGCTTCGTCGCTTTCAACCTCTACCTCGGCATGCTCGTCGTGCCGCTTCGTTCCCTCGGAATGTGGATCGGGCAGGCGCAGAGGGCGACCGCGTCGGGCGAGCGCATCTTCCAGGTGATCGACGAGCCTGAAGAAGTGACCGATCGGCGGGACGCCGGGGAGCTCCCGGCCGGAGGCGGCCACATCCGTTTCGAAGGTGTCGGCTTCGAATACATGCGCGGACGCCCGGTGCTCGAGGACATCGACCTCGACGTGCCGCCCGGGCAGACGATCGCGCTGATCGGGCACACCGGTTCGGGCAAGACGACGCTGACTTCACTCGTCCCGCGTTTCTACGACGTCACCGCCGGCCGCGTCACGATCGACGGGGCCGACGTCCGGGACGTGAAGCTCCGCTCGCTCCGGAGTGAGATCGGGGCGATCTCCCAGGACACGTTCCTTTTCTCGGCCACGGTCCGTGAGAACATCACGTTCGGCGCCCCCGGCCTGAGCGACGACGAGATCGAGTACGTCGCCAGGCTCGCGCAGGCGCACGAGTTCATCGAGCGCCTGCCGGAGGGCTACGACACGGTGATCGGCGAGCGCGGGATCACACTGTCCGGCGGCCAGCGGCAGCGGCTCGCGATCGCCCGCGCGATCGCCGTCGACCCGCGGATTCTGATCCTCGACGACGCAACTGCTTCCGTGGACGCGAGCACCGAGGCGCGTATCCGCCTGGGCCTGCGCGAGGCGATGGAAGGCCGGACGACGCTGATCATCGCCCACCGCCTGTCGACGATCTCGCTCGCAGACGAGATCGTGGTCGTCGACGAGGGACGCATCGCCGCACGCGGCAGCCACAACGACCTGCTCGAGACGAGCCAGGTCTACCGCGACATCTACGAGCACGGCTTGCTCGAGCGCCAGTTCGCCGACGCAGTCGAAGCTCGCGCGCTCGTCGGGGAAGCCGAAGAGACCGAGGAGGCCGAGGTCGCATGATTTACACCTTCGGCTCTCAGCCGGCACAGACACGTGCGCTTCTCGGCGATACGCTCACCGCGGGTGGCGGGTGGACCTGTCCACCACCCGGGCGGGGAAGCGCGCGTGAGCAAGCAGAGGGTCGCGCGCGATGAGGGTCTGGCAGCCGGGCAGCCACCTGACGATGCAGCGGGGGGCGGAGGTCGAGGACTGGTCCTGGCGCCGCACCCGCCGGCGGCTTGCGACGCTCGCCCAGCTCACCGCGCCGTACCGGACGCGGACGACGCTCTCGATCTTCTCGCTGCTCCTGGCGACCGCGACCGCGCTCGCGCCTCCCTTCCTGTCCAAGTACGCGATCGACGACGGGATCAAGCAGCACAACCTCGGCGCGCTCTGGGTGATCGTCGCCATCTTCCTGTTCGCCGGGCTCGCGAACTGGGGCATGAGCTACGTGCAGACGTACCTGACGGGCTGGGTGGGCGAACGGATCCTCGCCGATCTGCGCATGAAACTCTTCGGCCACCTGCAGCGGCTCTCGCTCGGCTTTTTCGAACGAAACCGCGCGGGCGTGATCATCAGCCGCCTGACCAACGATGTCGAGGCGCTCGACCAGCTCGTCACGGACGGCGTCACAACCCTCGTCCAGAGCACTCTCACCCTCGTCGGCACGGCGATCCTGCTACTCGTTCTCGACTGGCGGCTTGCGCTGGCGACCCTCGCCGTGATCCCGATCATGAGCGTCGGCACGATCTTCTTCCGCATCTACTCGGCGCGCGCGTATGCGGCAGTACGCGAGCGGCTCGGTCTCGTCACGGCGACCCTGGCCGAGGACATCGCTGGGATGCGCGTCGTCCAGGCCTTCACGCGCGAGAACCGCAACATCGCCCACTTCCGCGAGGTCGCGGAGCGCTATCGCGAGTCGAACATGCAGACCGTCGTTCTGAACGCGCTCTACTTCCCGTTCGTCGACCTCGTCTCATCGGTCGCCCTCGCGGTCGTGCTCGGCTACGGCGGTCACCTCTACTTCAACGGCGACGTCAGTCTGGGAACCCTGTTCGCGTTCCTGCTCTACGTCCAGAACTTCTTCGACCCGGTGCAGCAGCTCTCGCAGCTCTACAGCACGTTCCTCTCCGCCACTGCGGCGCTCGACAAGATCATGGACGTTCTCGACGAGGAGCCGCAGGTGCTCGACGAGCCCGGCGCGTCCGAGCTGCCCCAGATCGAAGGGCATGTCCGCTTCGAGCACGTCCGTTTCGGCTACGGCGACGGGCCCGACGTCCTGCCCGATCTCGATCTCGACGTGCCGGCCGGGACGACGGTGGCTCTCGTCGGCCACACGGGCGCCGGCAAGTCGACGATCGCGAAGCTGCTGGCCCGTTTCTACGACCCCCGCGACGGGCGGATCACGTTCGACGGCATCGACCTCCGGGAGATCACTCAGGCGTCGCTCCGTCGCCAGCTCGGGATCGTCCCGCAGGAGGGATTCCTGTTCGCGGGCACGGTTGCCGAGAACATCGCCTTCGGCCGGCCGGACGCGCCCTCAGAAGCGATCGTCCGCGCGGCCCAAGCCGTCGGCTCGCACGAGTTCATCCTCCGCCTCGAGAACGGTTACGAGACGGAGGTGCAGGAACGCGGGAGCCGGCTCTCGCTCGGCCAGCGCCAGCTGATCGCCCTGGCCCGCGCACTGCTTGCAGACCCGAGGATCCTGATTCTGGACGAGGCGACGTCGTCCGTGGACATCGGCACCGAGCGGAAGATCGAGCAGGCCCTACGGCTGCTGCTCTCCGGACGAACGGCTTTCATCATCGCCCACCGCCTCTCGACGATCCGCGACGCCGACCTGATCGTCGTCCTCGAGCACGGACGGATCGTCGAGCAGGGGAGCCACGACGAGCTGATGCAAAAGCGGGGCCTCTACACCTCGCTCTACGGCGACTGGGCGGTCGACGTCGCGTAGATGCCCTCGCGGTAAGCGTTTGACGGCGAGGGAGCTGAGATCCTGAGCCCCATGGCCAAGCACGCAACCATCGAGGCCCGACGGACGCGCGAAGTGATCGACGCGAACCTGGCCGGCGCCGAGTCTGCGATGGGATCGAACGCGTTTCGTAGCGCATAGGCTCCCGGCCATGGCGCTCGACAAACAGACCGAGGCGCGGATCGAGCAGCCTGTCTCGGAGGAGGCCGAGCGAGATGTCCGCCTGACGCCCGCGCAGGCGGTCGAGCGGATGCGGCTCAAGGTGCCCGCCCGCGGGAACCGCAAGCTGAGGGCGCTGCTCGAGCGGGTCAACAAGGACAAGCAGCTCAAGGCGTGGTGGCATGTCGCCAACGTGAACGCCGTCGCGCGGATGCAGATCAACGACCACTCGTGGGTGCACGTCCAAATCGTGACGAACATCGCCCTGAAGCTCTTGCGACAGTTGACAAAGCACGGGATCGAGCCTTCGCTCGTGACCGACTACGCCCTCGCACGGGAGGACGCCGAGGTGGTCGTCACGCTGGGCGCGCTGCTGCACTGCATCGGGATGGCGGTCCACCGCGACGGCCACGAAGACTTCAGCCTCTTCCTCGCCGAGCCGAAGCAGCGGCAGCTGCTCGAGGGCCTCTACGAAGAGCCCGAGTTGACCGTGATCGCGTCCGAGGTCCTGCACGCGATCACGAGCCACCGTGAGTACGGCAAGCCGCTGACGCTCGAGGCCGGGATCGTCAGAGTCGCCGACGCGCTCGACATGGCAAAAGGCCGCTCGCGGATCCCGTTCGAGCGCGGCCGAGTCTCGATCCATTCGCTCTCGGCAGCTGCGATCGACGACGTCACGATCGCCGACGGCGTCGAGCGCCCGATCGGGATCGAGATCACGATGAACAACTCCTCGGGGATCTACCAAGTCGACGAACTGCTCGGCGCGAAGCTGCGCGGTTCCGGGCTCGAGCCCTACGTCGACGTGATCGCGCATATCGAGGGCGAAGCGGAGAAGCTGCTGCTGCCGAGCTACCGGCTCGAGACCTAGGCGCTAGACTTTTTGACCCCTTTGCGGGGTCGTCTAATGGTAGGACGCTCGGCTCTGGACCGAGTAGTCTAGGTTCGAATCCTAGCCCCGCAGCCTTACGGAAAAGCCGCGCACCTGCGAGGGTTTTCTTCTCTCGAACGGGTTCCCCGTCCCTCGTCGAAGGCTCGTACCATTGACCGCGGGGTCGATCCCGGTGACCGCGAAGGCGTTCTCCGCATCGACTCGAGACGAGGTCCGGCACGTGATCGGTGAGCGAATTTGATCGGCTAGACTTCCGCCCCGCCGGGCGCATTCGTCTAGTGGCCTAGGACACCGCCCTCTCACGGCGGCGGCACGGGTTCGAATCCCGTATGCGCCTCTAGGTGTCACATGGTTAGCCGGTTTCGGCTCAACCATGCGAGTCACTTGTGACAGCGATGCCAGGAATGCGCGTGCCGTGCCTACCTCGGTGCCTACCTCACAACTTCGGCCTTGGGGGTCGTCACTTCAGGCGAAACGTGTGCGCAAACCGCACCTAGTTTTCGCGCGAGAAAAACCGCGCGGTGGTTTAGGCGCAGCAGCCTCTCCCGAGAAAGGGCTCAAGGTGGTTTCGAAGATTCTGATACTCCTCTTCGAAGTCGTCGCCGAGAATGTATGCGTCGATCCTTACCTCACCTAATGGCAGTGCAGGATGCGCGAGCGCGTAACTCGTCGTCAGCAAGCCGCCATCGACACGCTTCCGGCGTTCGGTCAGGGTCATGCCCGTAATCGGACCGAGAACGACGACGGAGATGATGTCTTCGTCGCCTTCGACGCTCCGTTGGTAATAGGTGAGGCGGTCGGGATCGAAGGCCAGAATCGTTGGCCTATCGTCGCCGTCTTTGGCGACCACCAAGAACTCGTGCGACGCCAACGCCGGTTCTAATGCGGGCCTGAGTTCGACCGCTTGTTCAGTCGGAACCGAGTTTAGGAATTGCTGAACGGCTGCCCCGGCTTCCATTTCAGAGAGGAGGGTAA